>NZ_JAEN01000013.1:0-142130 GCF_000518925.1 Paracoccus sp. J39
CTGGCGCGCGAGCAGGGCGTCACCGCCATCGCCATGGACATGGTGCCGCGCATCTCGCGCGCGCAGAAGATGGATGCGCTGAGCTCGATGGCCAATATCGCCGGCTACCGGGCGGTGATCGAGGCGGCGAACAATTTCGGGCGCTTCTTCACCGGCCAGGTGACGGCGGCGGGCAAGGTGCCGCCGGCCAAGGTGCTGGTGGTGGGCGCCGGCGTCGCCGGGCTTGCGGCGATCGGCGCCGCGGTCAGCCTGGGCGCGCAGGTCCATGCCTTCGACGTGCGCCCCGAGGTGGCCGAGCAGATCGAATCGATGGGCGCGGAATTCGTCTATCTGGACTTCCAGGACCAGGTGCAGGACGGGGCCGCCACCGGCGGCTATGCCGCGCCCTCCTCGCCCGAGTTCCGCGAAAAGCAGCTCGAGAAGTTCCGCGAACTGGCGCCCGAGATGGACATCGTCATCACCACGGCGCTGATCCCCGGCCGCGACGCGCCGAAGCTCTGGACCGCCGACATGGTCGCGGCGATGAAGACCGGCTCGGTCATCGTCGACCTGGCGGCCGAGCGCGGCGGCAATTGCGAGCTGACCGTCCCGGATGAGCGCATCGTCACCGAAAACGGCGTGGTGGTGATCGGCTATACCGATTTCCCGTCGAGGATGGGGGCGCAAGCCTCTGAACTTTATGGCAACAACATCCGCCACATGCTCTCGGACCTGACGCCGGGCAAGGACGGCGTCATCGTCCAGAACATGGAGGACGACGTGATCCGCGGCTCGACCGTCACCCATGACGGCGACGTGACCTGGCCGCCGCCGCCGCCCAAGGTCGCGGCCATCGCCGCCGCGAAGCCCAAGGAAAAGCCCAAGGAACTGACCCCCGAGGAACGGCGCGCGCAGGAAATCGCCGCCTTCCGCGCCCAGACCCGCAGCCAGGTGACGCTGCTCGGCGCCGGCGCGGTGCTGATGCTGCTGGTGGGGCTGTTCGCGCCCGCAAGCTTCCTGTCGCATTTCATCGTCTTCGTGCTGGCGGTCTTCGTCGGCTTCCAGGTGATCTGGAACGTCAGCCATTCGCTGCACACGCCCTTGATGGCGATCACCAACGCCATCTCCTCGATCATCATCGTCGGCGCGCTGCTGCAGATCGGCTCGGGCGGCTGGCTGGTGGTGCTTCTGGCGGCGCTGTCGGTGCTGATGGCGGGCGTCAACATCTTCGGCGGCTTCCTGGTCACGCGCCGGATGCTCGCCATGTTCCAGAAGTCGTAAGGGGAGAGGGCGCATGGAATACGGATTCACCACCGCCGCCTATGTGGTCGCGGCCGTGCTGTTCATCCTGTCCCTGGGCGGGCTCTCGGGCCAGGAAAGCGCCAAGCGCGCGGTCTGGTACGGCATCGCGGCCATGGCGCTGGCGGTGGTCGCGACGCTGATCGGGCCGGGCTATGGCAATTGGGGGCTGACGCTGGTCATGCTGGCCATCGGCGGCGGCGTCGGCTGGTATGTCGCCAAGCGGGTGCAGATGACCGAGATGCCGCAGCTGGTCGCGGCCATGCACAGCCTGGTCGGCCTGGCCGCGGTGCTGATCGGCTTCAACGCCCAGTTCGAGCTGGCGCGGGTGATCCGCGCCCGCGCCACGGATGCCGCCGCGCATTTCGAGGGCTTCGCCGCGGTGCTGGCGCACAAGACCCCGGCCGAGATCGCCATGCTGAAGGTCGAGGTCTTCCTGGGCATCTTCATCGGCGCGGTGACCTTCACCGGCTCGGTGGTGGCCTTCGGCAAGCTGGCGGGCAAGATCGACGGCAAGCCCCGCAAGCTGCCGGGCGGGCATATGCTGAACGCCGGCGCGGCGGCGCTGTCGGTGCTGCTGGGCGTCCTCTATTGCGCCGGGATCGGGCCGGCGGTGCCGTGGCTGCTGCTGATCACGCTGCTGGCCTTCTTCATCGGCTATCACCTGATCATGGGCATCGGCGGCGCCGACATGCCGGTGGTGGTGTCGATGCTGAACAGCTATTCCGGCTGGGCGGCGGCGGCGATCGGCTTCACGCTGGGCAACGACCTGCTGATCGTGGTGGGCGCGCTGGTCGGCTCCTCGGGTGCGATCCTGAGCTACATCATGTGCAAGGCGATGAACCGCAATTTCGTCAGCGTGATCCTGGGCGGCTTCGGCGGCGAGGCGGGCCCGGCGATGGAGATCGAGGGCGAGCAGGTGGCCATCGACGCCGACAGCGTGGCGGCGGCCTTGAACGATGCCGACGAGATCATCATCGTGCCGGGCTATGGCATGGCGGTGGCGCAGGCGCAGCAATCGGTGTCGGAACTGACCCGCAAGCTGCGCGCCAAGGGCAAGACCGTGCGCTTCGCCATCCACCCGGTGGCGGGCCGCCTGCCGGGGCATATGAACGTGCTGCTGGCCGAGGCCAAGGTGCCCTATGACATCGTGCTGGAGATGGACGAGATCAACGAGGATTTCCCCTCGACCGACGTGGCGATCGTGATCGGCTCGAACGACATCGTGAACCCGGCGGCGCAGGAGGACCCCAACAGCCCCATCGCCGGCATGCCGGTGCTGGAGGTCTGGAAGGCCAAGCAGGTCTTCGTCAGCAAGCGCGGCCAGGGCACCGGCTATTCCGGCATCGAGAACCCGCTCTTCTACAAGGAAAACACCCGCATGTTCTACGGCGACGCAAAGAAATCCATCGACCAGCTCCTGCCCATGATCGAGTGAGGGGGAAACCGCGCGGAAAACAGCGGCGGGCCGAAAAGACCGGTCCGATTGCGCATCGCGAGTCTTGCTCGTTTCGGGGGACATCTTGCTGTATCACGAAAGGCAGGCGTCCGGAGGGAACGGACGGAACGGGAGGTTGCATTGGAATCCCAGGCGACGGCGCCCGCCGCCGACAGATCCGACCCGCTGATGCGCCAGGCAAGCGTGCTGGTGGTCGATGATGAGCCGGGAATACGCAATTTCCTGGTCAAGACGCTGCAGCCCCATTGCCGCGCGGTGCTGGAGGCGGCGGATGTCGAGACCGCCGGCGCCATGCTGGAACAGCAACGCTTCGACATCGTGCTGCTGGACAACCGCATGCCCGGCCCGCGCGGCATCGACTGGCTGGTGCAGCAGCGCAAGCAGGGCTGGCGGTTCGAGGCCATCATGATCACCGCCTTTCCCGACCTGGATACCGCCATCGAGGCGATGCGGGCGGGTGCGGCGGATTTCCTGCTCAAGCCCTGCCGCGCCAACCAGGTGCTGAACGCGGTGCGGCGCAGCATGGAACTGGCCTCGCTGCGGCGCGAGAACCTGCTGCTGCGCCATGAGCTCGACCGGACGCGGCTGAGCCAGCGCAGCCAGCTTCTGGGCAGTTCGCCCGCCATCGAGGAGGTGCGCGAAAGGCTGCGCCGCGTGGCCGGGCTGCCGACGCCGGTGCTGATCTCGGGCGGCTCGGGCACCGGCAAGGAAGAGGCGGCGCGCTTCCTGCACGCGCTCTCGGGCCGCGCCGACCGGCCCTTCGTCGCGATCAATTGCGCGACCATCCCCGCCGATATGCTGGAAACGGAACTGTTCGGCCATGCTCCCCGTGGCGCGGACCAGGGACGGACGGGCCTGTTCGTGTCAGCCGAGGGCGGCACCGTCTTCTTCGACGAGATCGCCGAACTGCCCAGGCCGGCGCAGGCGGCGCTGCTGCGGGTGCTCGACAAGCAGACCATCCGCCCGGTCGGCGCGGAGCGCGAGATCGCGCTGGACCTGCGCTTCGTCTTTGCCACCGGAAAGACGCTCGCGGCCGAGGTCGAGGCCGGCCGGTTCCGCGAGGACCTGTTCTTCCGGGTGAACGTCCTGCAGATCGAGATGCCGCCGTTGAGGCTGCGCGGCACGGATACCATCGACCTGGCCGCCTTCTTCATGGCCGGGCTGGCCGCGGAACTGGGGCTGGAGCCCTTGCCGATCGATACCCAGGTGCGCGCGGCGCTGTTGCGCCACCCCTGGCCCGGCAATATCCGCGAGCTTCGCAACTTCATCGAACGGTCGCTGATCTTCGGCCGCTTTCCGCTGGAGACGCTGGGGCCGGCCACGCCCCAGGACGTCGAGCCGCTGGATGCGGTGCAGCGCCGGTATATCCTGCAGGCGCTGGAACTGGCCGGCGGCAACCGCTCGCGCGCCGCGGACTGGCTTGGCGTGTCCCGCAAGACCATCGAGCGGAAATGCGCGCGCTGGGGGTTGTGAACGGCGCCCGCGGCGCGATCACGCCGCAGGCAGCCAGATGCGGAATCGGCTGCCGGTCGCGTCGCTCTCGACCGTGATGCTGCCGCCCTGGCGCTCGACCAGCCGCCGGCAGATCGACAGGCCCAGCCCGGTGCCGCCCTTGCGGCCGCGGCTGGTGACGAAGGGCTCGAAGATCTGCCCCAGTATCTCGGGCGGGATGCCGGTGCCGGTGTCGGAAAGCTCCAGCGACACGCCCCGCGCGCCGTCGAAAGCCGCGTCGCGGCTGGCAACGCGGATCTCGCCGCCCTCGGGCATGGCGTGGATGGCGTTGGCGATCAGGTTCACCAGCACCTGCTGCAACGCGACCCGGCCGATCCGCACCATCCGCGTCGAGCGCAGGTCGTGGCGCATGGTGACGGCGCCGCGCGCCAGCATGTGCCGGACCAGCGGCTCGCATTCCGCGACCGCCTGCACCGGATCGGTTGCGGGGTCGCCCTCGCCCGGCTCGTCCATGCGGGCGAAATCCAGAAGCCGCGTCACGATCTGCGAGATGCGGTGGATCTGTTCGTCGATCAGCCGCAGCTCGGTTTCAGCCGGTTGGGCGGCCGGGCCCAGGATCTCGCGCAGCACGTCCAGATTGCCCTGGATCACCGCCAGCGGGTTGTTGATCTCATGCGCGATGCCGGCCGAGATCTCGCCCAGGGCAGCCAGCTTTTCCGATTGCACCAGCTGATGCGTGGCGGCCTCGAGTTCGCGCACCGCCTGGCGCAGGGCGGCGGTGCGTTCCTCGACCCGCTGGTTCAGCGCGTCGTTCCAGGCACAAAGCTGCCGGTCGCGATCCTGCAGCTGCGCCAGCAGCCTGTCCAGCAGCATGGCAAGGCCGGCGATCTCGTCCGCGCCGCGGGTGACGCCGGTGCGGGCGGAAAGGTCGCCGCCGCGCAGCCGGGCAAAGGTCTCGGCGATCTTCTCGAGCGGGCGGAAGATGCTGCCTGCCCATCGCAGGAACACCGGCACCGTGACCAGCGCCACCAGCAGGAAGGCGGCCAGGACCAGCAGCACCGTCCGGCGCTTGGCCTCGGCGAAGGGGCGGTCGAGGATGCCGACATAGATCATGCCGATGCGCTGGCGCGCGCTGTCCTCGATCGGCGCATAGGCCGAGATATAGCGGTCCTGCAGCACCTGCGCCCGGGCCAGCCAGACCTGGCCCTGGCCAAGCACCCGGTCGCGCACGATGGCCGAGGCCCGGGTCCCCAGCGCCCGCGCCCCGCCGGCCACCGTCACATTGGTCGAGATGCGCATGTCGCCCAGAAACAGCGAGACCGTGGCATGGGCGCCCGGCGGCAGGGTGTCGGGGTGATAGATCAGCTCGTTGATGCGGTCGATGATGGACAGGTTGCGGTTCAGCAGGATGCCGCCCACCAGGATTGCCGGCGCGCCGGTCTCGGGATCGCTGGCCGCGACGACCGATTGCGCGACCATGCCGCGGGTTTCCCTTTGCCGCGACGGCTGGGGGGCGGCCGAGACCAGCGCGATCTCGGCCCGGGCGGCAAGGCCGGGCGAGATGGCGCGAAGCGCGGCCTGATCGAAGACCTCGAGGGTGTTGCGCGCGCCCCGCACCGGGCCCGAACCCGGCACATTCATCGGACGCGCGCCCTGCGGGCTGGCAGCGACCAGCCCGCCCGCCGGCGTGGCGAGGTAGAGATAATCCAGCCCCAGCCGCACCCGGTAAAGGTCCAGCAGCCCCGGCCGGTCCGCGCTATGGGCGAATTCCTCGGAGCGCGCCAGCATCTCGATCCGCTCGCCGGCGTTTTCCAGGATGTTCTGCAGATATTGCTGGGCGATGGTCAGGTCGCTGTTGACCTTGGCGGTCAGCAGCCGGTCGAACTTGAGCGACCATTGATGCATGGTGATGCCCAAAAACACCGGCAGGATCACCAGCACCGGCAAAAGCGCGATGGCAAGCAGGCGATAGCGCACCGAATGGCGCCAGGGGCGTGCCGCGTCAGGCATTCCAGTCGGCCAGGCGCCGGTCGATGGTCTTGCGCGAGATGCCCAGCCGCGCCGCCGCCGCCTCGCGGTCGCCATCCAGCGCCGCCAGCGTGCCGAGGATCGCCCGCCGCTCGATCTCGGCCAGGGTCTGGCCATCGCGGCGGCCCAACGGGGCGGTCAGCGGCGGAAAGTGGCCTAGGATCAGCGCGCGCTCGACCGCATTGCGCAGCTCGCGCACATTGCCGGGCCAGTCATAGGTGGCGAGGTTGGCCCGCACCTCGGCGGTGATCGGCACGGGCCGCATACCAAGCTGCCGGGACAGGATGTCCATGAACAGATGCACAAGGTCGAACAGGTCCGGCCCGCGCTCGACCAGCGTCGGCATGGCGATGTGCAGCACGTTGATGCGATAGAGCAGATCGGCCCGCAGCCGCCCCTCGGCCACCGCCTTGTCCAAATCGGCATTGGCGGCAAAGATCAGCCGCACATCCACCGGGGTCTCGCGCTCGGACCCCAGCGGCCGGACGCGACGATCCTCGATAGCGCGCAAAAGCTTGGCCTGGAGCCCGACGGAAAGCTCGGCGATCTCGTCCAGGAACAGCGTGCCGCCGCGCGCCGACATGAACAGGCCCTCGCGGTTCTGCTCGGCGCCGGGAAAGGCGCCGCGGACATGGCCGAAGAGTTCGGTTTCCAGCATATCCTGGGGAATGGCGGCGCAATTGACCGGTACGAAGGCGCGGCCGGCGCGGTCCGACAGCGCATGGATCATCCGCGCCGCCACCTCCTTGCCGGTGCCCGAGGCGCCGGTGATCAGCACCGAGGAAGGTGTGGCGGCGACCCGGGCGATCACCTGCCGCACCGCCTCGATGGCCGGGGAACCGCCGACCAGCTCACTGCGCAGCCGGTCCTGGTCGACGCTGTTGCGCAATTCCTGGCGCAGCACCAGGTTTTCCCGGCGCAGCCTCTCGCCCTCAAGACAGCGGGTGATGCCGTTCAGCAGCTGGTTCGTGCGAAAGGGTTTCAGCAGGAAATCCGAGGCACCGGCCTGCAGCGCCTGGATGGCGGTTTCCATGTCGGCATAGGCGGTCATCAGGATCGCGGGCGGAAAGAAGCCCAGCCGCCGCTGCTCGGAAAGCCAGTCGACGCCGCGCTGGCCCTCCATCAGGTTGTCCAGGATGACCAGGTCGAAATCGGTCCGGGCGATCAGGGCGCTGGCCTCGGCGGCATTGGCGGCCAGATGCACGGCCCGGCATTTCGGGGCCAGGATGCGCTCGATGAAATTCCGCATGCCCGGCTCGTCCTCGACGACCAGAATCGCGGCCTGGGCAATCGCCTCGCCGAACCCGCCTTGCGGTCCGGGCCTTGGGTCGGTTTCTGCCTGCATCACACCCCCCTTCCTCCCGAGAAACACAGTCGCACTCCCCCGCTCGGCTTGGCAAGCGTCCGGCTCTTGCCGGATGGACCCGGGCGGGGCGCAGGTCAACGGACAGAGCGTCCGGGCGCGGCGGACAGGCTGTCCGTCGATGCGTCCCGGCGCCACACACGGGACAGGTTGTCCAAGCATGGCAGACATATTGTCAATTGATATCAATACGATGATCTGGCCTCATCCCTTTCCACGCGCATCCGCGACTGCGACCGCACGCCGGAAGAGGAGCCGGCGGCATCGCGCCCCAGGTCGCATGCCCAGGGAGGAACAACACATGACGGATCTTCAGGAAAGCTGGACAGAGATCGGCGCTCCCGCCGGCCTGCTGTCCCGAGACCGCACGATCGCGAAGCCCGGCTTCAACCGCTGGCTGGTGCCGCCCGCCGCGCTGGCGATTCACCTATGCATCGGCATGGCCTATGGCTTCTCGGTGTTCTGGCTGCCGCTGTCGCGCGCCATCGGCGTCAGCGACCCGGTGACCTGCGAGGGCATGAGCCTGGTCTCGGCGCTGTTCACCACCAGCTGCGACTGGCGCATCGCCGATCTGGGCTGGATCTATACGCTGTTCTTCGTGCTGCTGGGGTCCTCGGCCGCGATCTGGGGCGGCTGGCTGGAAACCGCGGGGCCGCGCAAGGCCGGCGTGGTCGCGGCCTGCTGCTGGTGCGGCGGCATGGTCGTCTCGGGCATCGGGGTGATGACGCACCAGCTTTGGCTGATGTGGCTCGGCTCGGGCTTCATTGGCGGCATCGGGCTGGGCCTGGGCTATATCTCGCCGGTCTCGACGCTGATCAAGTGGTTCCCCGACCGGCGCGGGCTGGCGACCGGCATGGCGATCATGGGCTTCGGCGGCGGCGCGATGATCGGGGCGCCCCTGGCCGACCGGCTGATGAACTATTTCCAGTCGGCGCAAGGCGTCGGCGTCTGGCAGACCTTCTTCGCCATGGCGGCGATCTATCTGGTCTTCATGCTGGCCGGGGCCTTCGCCTATCGCGTGCCACCGGCCGGCTGGAAGCCCGAGGGCTGGCAACCCAAGGTCTCGGCCAGAAAGGCCGCGATGATCACCCCGCACCACGTCCACCTGCGCGACGCCCACAAGACCCGCCAGTTCTGGCTGATCTGGCTGGTGCTGTGCCTGAACGTCTCGGCCGGGATCGGGGTCATCGGCATGGCCTCGCCCATGCTGCAGGAGATCTTCGCCGGCCATCTGATCGGACGGCCGGACCTGGACTTCACCCAGCTCGACACCGGGCAGAAGGCCGCCATCGCCGCCATCGCCGCCGGCTTCGCGGGGCTCTTGTCGCTGTTCAACATCGGCGGACGGGTGGGCTGGGCCTCGGCCTCGGACAGGTTCGGGCGCAAGAACACCTATTGCATCTTCTTCATCCTGGGCATCGCGCTTTACACCCTGGCGCCCAGCGTGGCGCATTCCGGCAACCAGGTGCTGTTCGTGGCGATGATCTGCGTCATCATCTCGATGTATGGCGGCGGGTTTTCGACGGTTCCGGCCTATCTGGCGGATGTGTTCGGCACGCAGTTCGTCGGCGCCATCCACGGCCGGCTGCTGACCGCCTGGGCCACGGCGGGCATCGTCGGGCCGGTGGTGGTGAACTACCTGCGCGAGGCGCAGATCGCCGCCGGCGTGCCGCGGGCGCAGGCCTATGACTACACGATGTACATCCTTGCCGGTTTCCTGGCGCTGGGGCTGGTCTGCAACCTGCTGGTCCGACCCCTGGACGAGAAATGGTTCATGAAGCCCGAGGAGCTGGCAGCCCTGCAGGCGCGCGAGCACAAGACGGCCGAGGTCAGAAGCGGCTCCTTCGGCATCGACCGCGGCCGCTTCGACCTGCCGGCGCTGCTGGCCTGGGCGGCGGTCGGCATCCCCCTGGCCTGGGGCGTGTGGATGACGGCGCAGAAGACCGCGGCGCTGTTTCACTGACGAGGCGGGCCCTCCCCCGGCGCAGCAACGGGGGAGGGCTTTCCGATCGTCGCTCGGTCTTGCCGAGAGGTCGCAAGCGAACGGCCAAGCATCCCGGATCAACCTCGGTTTTCATGCGGATGCCCAAGGGCCATGTCGGCAGGATTCACAGCCGTTGATGACCCGAAATGCCACCGCGATCCTCCTGGTGCATGTCTCGTGCCCTCGGGATCGCGGCGGTGTGATGACGATGGACCCGCCGCCGCGCCGCATTTCAGCCAGCAGATCGGCAAGCGGCGCCCGCACGGCCGTCACGATACGGTCCGCCTGGTTCTGATGCGGCCTCGATCATCTCCCTTTCGACGGCGCGGGCGAGGGCGTCGAGGGGCAGGGCATAGGGGGTCTGGCCGAACGGGTCCTCGAGCTGGTGGCCAAGCGCGTCGAGGCCGAAGAAGGTATAGGCCACCAGCAGCACCGGCAGCAGCGTCCAGATGCCCAGAGACCCCGCCAGCGCGAAGGGCAGGAGCAGGCAGAACACCAGCGCCGTGCGATGCAGCAACAGCGAATAGGCGAAGGGCACCGGCGTCGTGGCGATGCGCTCGCAGCCGGCCTGGGCCGCCGAAAGCGCCTGCAGATGGCCCTCGAGCACCGACCAGCGGATCGGGTCCAGCCCGCCCGGTCCCAGCGCCGCCGCCCGCCGCGCCCCGGCCTCGCGCAGCACCGCGTCGGTCGGGTTGACCCGGCCGGCCAGCGGCAGGTCGGGCTGCCAGCGGGCGATGGCGGCCCGCTCGTCCCGGCCGCGCAGCCGCGCCGCCAGCCCGGCGGCAAAGCCGCAAAGCGCGTGCAAGAGCGGCCCGCGCAAGTCGGGCGGCAGGCCGGCGCTGGCCCGCGCCAGGCCGCGGCAGCCGGTGATCACCTGGCCCCAGAGCTGCCGCCCCTCCCACCAGCGGGCGTAGCAGGTGCCGTTGCGAAAGCTCATGAATACCGACAGCGCGATGCCGATCAGGGTGAAGGGAAAGGCGCTGATCGTGGCGAAAATGCCCGGGTGCAGCCCGGCTGCCAGCACCGCCACCAGCGACACCGCCCCGATCGCCGCCAGCCGGCCCAGGATCGAGGGGATGATCGAGCCATGGACCGTGAACAGGATGTCGCGCAGGCTGGGCTGCGAGCGCCGGATCATCGCCGTCTCAGGCCTCCAGCACCACGACCGCCTCGGCGGTCTGCATCTGGAAGGTCAGGCTTTCCTGCAGATACAGCGTCACCGTCTGCGCGTCATGCGACAGGTAACCGATGGCGATGTCCTGGCCCAGCCACAGATCGAAATCGCCGCCGCGCGTCGTCACCACCGCGCCGCCCTGCAGCGCCTGGCTCCAGGCCACCGGCGCATCGACCAGCTTTTCCAGGTGCTTGAGCACCGGATAGCCGTCCTCGGCCCCGCCGCTCGCCGCTGTGAAGCCGGCGGTTCCCAGGACGAGCGCATAGGGCCCGTTCACCCCGGCCAGCCGCAGGGCGCTGACCGCGCGCGCCACCGCCTCGGGGTAGTCGGCGACATCCTCGGGCAGGGGCACGGCCGGGTTGCTGGTTTCGGGCAGGATGCCCTTGATGCCGGCCTCGGGATAGCCATGGAACACCAGCCGGTCCTCGGCCAGGGCAAGCTGGCGGGCGGCATCCTTCAGCGGCTGCCAGTCGCTGTCATTGGCGCCGCGCGCCACGTCGTCCACGGCGGCGCGGGTCAGGGTGAAGGGCACGCGCAGCTCGACCAGCGGGTTCACCTCGCGCTGATGGCAGGCGACACCCTCGGCCAGCGCCGGCGCGGGCTTCAGGTGGCCGGTGCCGACGGCGGACAGCGCGAAGCCCTCGGGCCCGTGCAGGTCGACGACGCGGCGCGCGCCGAGGTAGCGTTTCAGCGTGCGCGCGGCCTCTTCCTCGATCTGCGCCCAGGCGGCGCTGCTGATCGGGGCCAGTTCGCGGTAGAGATTGTCCATGTCAGTTCCCCTGTCCAGTCTGGCGTTTCAAGGATCCGAGGCCCAGCGAGCCGTCGGGCGGCGCCGCGGCGGCCGGCGCGGCGGCCGGCGCCATGGGCTGGCCGGCACCGATGCGCTCCAGCACATCGACGGTCGGCACGAAGAACAGCCCGCCCGTCACCGCCGTCGAGACATCGAGGATGCGGTCGTAATTCCCCGGCGGCAGGCCGATGAACATGTTTTCCAGCATGGTCTCGATGCGGCCCGGCTCGCGGGCGTAGCCGATGAAATAGGTGCCGGCCTCGGCCCGGCCGGGGCTGCCGAAGGGCATGTTGTCGCGCAGGATCTGCAGCTGGTTGCCCTGCGCGTCGTTGATGTTGGTCAGCACGTTATGGGCCGAGCTGGCCTTTTCGGCATCGGGGAATTCGATGTCCGAAAGCTTGTGCCGGCCGATGACGCGTTCCTGCGCGGCCACGCCCATCGCCTCCCATTTCGCAAGGTCGTGCAGGTATTTCTGCACGATGACATAGCTCGAACCGGCGAAGGCGGGGTCTTCGTCGCCGACCAGCACGGCCTCGGACCGTGCCGCGCCTTCGGGGTTCTCGGTGCCGTCGACGAAGCCCAGCAGGTCGCGGTTGTCGAAGAACTTGAAGCCCTGGGTCTCGTCCTCGAGCGTGGTGGCCGGGCCGAGGCGCAGCATGATCTGGCGCGCGAGCTCGAAGCAGAAATCCGGCCTCGCGGCGCGGATATGCAGCAGGATGTCGCCGGGCGTCGCCGGCGCGTGATGCACGCCCGAGATGGCGCGGAACGGGTGCAGGCCGGCCGGCGTCGCGCCCATGCCGAGCCGGTCCCAAAGCCCGGCACCGATGCCGATGATGCAGGACAGCGCCGCCTCGGCGTTGCGAAAGCCCACCGCGCGGATCAGGCCGGGCAGATCGGCCGCAAGGTCGCGGAAGGTCTGCACCGCCGCATCGCCCTCGTCCAGCGACAGCGTCAGGAAGACGGCGTTGGCGGTCAAGGATCCGTCGACGGGCTGGCTGGCAATCGTTGTCATTGGCTCTCCTTCGCTGGCATGGGATCAGAAAAGCTTATTCGGCCGGCTTGCGAAAGCACCGAGATCGTCCGGATAGGCACGTGACCCCGGCCAAGGCTTTGGCGAACTCGGCCTTGCCGACGCCAGTCGGGCCCAGGAACAGGAAGGTGGCGATGGGCCGGCTGCCTTGCCGCAATCCGGCCCGCGCCAGCCGCGCCGCGTCCGAGACCGCCTCGATGGCGCGGTCCTGGCCGATGACGTGCTGGTGCAGGCGGCTTTCCATCTGCAGCAACTTTTCCTTTTCCTCCTGCGTCAACTCGTTCACCGGGATCCCGGTCAGCTTCGAGACGATATCGGCGATGTCGCCGACCTGGACCTCGGCGCTGGAAGAGCCGACCCGGGCCTGCCAGGCATCGGTCTCGGCGATCCGGGCCTCGAATTCCTTGGCCTTGTCGAAATTCTTGCGAGGCGGCATAGGCCTGCTTGCGCTTCAGGCCGGCGATCGGGCAGGCCGAACAGGATCAGCGGGGCGCCCTCGGGGCTGGGCTCGTAATGGCCCTCGATGGCCAGGACCTTGGCGGGCGGGTGCTCCAGCGTGTTCAGCCCATGCGCGCCGCCGACCAGGACCTGGATCGGCGCGACGATGGCCGCCATCCCCATCGCCATCGAGAACATCTTGCGCGCGCCGGGATTGGCGCGGCCGCGCAGCAGGTGCCAGGCCCCGACCGCACCCACCGCCAGCGCCGTGGTCAGAGAGGCGGCGATGACCGTATGCACCAGCCGGTACGGGAAGCTTGCGGTGAAGATGATGGCCCACCAGGACGGCCCCGGCACGAACTGCCCCTGTTCGGTGAGCAGATGGCCCGCCGGGGTCTGCATCCAGCTGTTCGCCGCCAGGATCCAGGTGGCCGAGATCAGCGTGCCCAGCACGACCATGCAGGTGGCCAGGAAATGCAGCCCCTTGCCGACCTTGTTCATCCCGAACAGCATCACGCCCAGGAACCCCGCCTCGAGGAAGAACGCGGTCATCACCTCATAGGCCATCAGCGGGCCGATCACCGGCCCGGCCTTTTCCGAAAAGACCGACCAGTTGGTGCCGAACTGATAGGACATCACCACGCCCGACAAGACGCCCATGCCGAAGACCACCGAAAAGACCTTCAGCCAATAGCGGAACAGGTTGGCATAGACGCCCCTGCCCGTGCGCAGCCAAAGCGCCTCGAGCACCATGAGATAGCTCGCCAGCCCGATCGAGAAGGCCGGAAACACGAAGTGGAACGAGACCGTGAAGGCGAATTGCACGCGGGCCAGGAGGACGGCGTCCAGATGTTCAAGCATTGCTGCCCCTCCGGGGGATCAGGTGGCGATGCGAACGGGAATGGATTTCGCGGCGGGCGTGCCGCTGATCCGGTCAATGTAATCAAGCGGCAGAAGCGGATTCAGCTCGGGGTAGTATCCGGCGACAGACCCGCGCGGCATCGGGTATTCCACTACCGTCAGCCCCTCGACTCGGCGCGGCCGCCCGTCGCGGCTGATCGTGTCCAGCGCCACCGTCTGGCCGTCGCGCAACCCGCGCGCGGCGATGTCGCCCCCGTTCATGAACAGCACCATGCGGTCGTTGTAGATGCCGCGATAGCGGTCGTTGGAGCTGTAGATCGTGGTGTTGAACTGGTCGTGGGACCGGATCGTCGACAGCCGCAGCATCTGCGGATCATCCACGGGGTCGTTGACCTCCAGCCCCGGCAGCAGCAGGAAATTCGCCTTGCCGTTCGGCGTCGCCCAGATGCGCCGGCGCGGCGGCACCTCGAGATGAAAGCCGTGCGGCGCCTTGATGCGACTGTTGAAATCCGCATAGATCGCCGGATAGACATCGGCGATCCGGTCGCGGATCGCGCCGTAATCGTCGATGTATTCCTGCCAGGGCGTGCGGCTGTCCGGCAGCGTCGCCAGGGCCATGCGGCAGACGATCTCGACCTCGGGCAGGCAGTCGGGGCTGGCCGGCGTCAGCACCCCGCGCGAGGCGGTGACGTTGGACATGCTGTCCTCGATGGTGACGAACTGCTCGCCCCGGGCGGTGCGGATGATCTCGGAACGCGCCACCACGGGCAGGATCAGCGCGTCCCGGCCATGGACCAGATGGCCGCGGTTCAGCTTGGTCGCGATGCCGACGGTCAGGTCCAGCTTGCGCATCGCTGCATAGGTCCGCTCGGTGTCCGACATGGCGCGGGCGAAATTGCCGCCGAGACCGATGAAGACCCTGGACTCGCCACGCAGCATGGCCTCGACCGACTCGACGGCGTGATGGCCATGTTCGCGCGGCGGTTCGAAGCCGAAGACAGCGGCCAGCCGGTCCAGATAGTCCTGCGACGGCTTTTCGTCGATGCCGACGGTGCGGTCGCCCTGCACGTTGGAATGCCCCCGGATCGGCGAGATCCCCGCGCCCGGCTTGCCGAAATTGCCGCGCAAGAGCAGCAGATTCACCACCTGCTGCACCAGCCGCGAGCCCTGCTGGTGCTGCGTCACCCCCATGCCGTAGCAGATCATCGTCGCGTTCGAGCGGATATAGATCTCGGCCAGCCGCCGGATCTGCGCCTGGTCGATGCCCGAATGGCGCTCCAGTTCCGCCCAGTCCAGCGCCTCGACCTCGGCCCGGACCCCGTCCAGGCCGGCGGTGTGGGCGTTGACGAAGGGCCAGTCGATGACGTCCTCGCCCGCGGCGTCGCGCTCGAAGATCACCTTCATCATGCCCTTCAGGATCGCCAGGTCGCCGCCGATCCTCACCTGCACGAATTCGCTGGAGATCCTGGTCGAGCCGAAGGTCGCCATCTGGATCATGTCCTGCGGCTCGGTGAACTGGATCAGGGCGCGTTCGGGCATCGGGTTGATGGTGACGATGGGCACGCCGCGTTTACGCGCCTCGACCAGGTTCGTCATCATGCGCGGGCTGTTGGTGCCGGTGTTCTGGCCGATGATGAAGATCGCCTCGGCATGTTCGAAATCGGCCATGACCACGGTGCCCTTGCCGACGCCGATGGCGGGCGGCAGGCCGCGGCTGGTCGGCTCGTGGCACATGTTCGAACAGTCGGGGAAATTGTTGGTGCCGAACTCGCGCACGAAGACTGCGTAAAGGAAAGCCGCCTCGTTCGGCGTCCGGCCCGAGGTATAGAATTCGGCCTGGTGCGGGCTGTCGAGGCCGCGCAGGTGCCGCCCGATCAGCGCGAAGGCATCGTCCCAACCGACCGGGACGTAGTGGTCGGTCGCGGGATCGTAGCGCATCGGCTCGGTCAGCCGGCCCTGCATCTCCAGCCAATAGTCCGACTGCTTCATCAGTTCGGTGACGCTGTGGCGGGCGAAGAAGTCGCGGGTGACGCGGGATTTCGTCGCCTCATGCGCCAGCGCCTTGGCGCCGTTCTCGCAGAATTCCAGTTTCTTGCGGCAATCGGCATCGGGAAAGGCGCAGCTCGGGCACTTGAACCCGCCAGGCTGGTTCATCGCCAGCAGCGCCCGTGACCCCTTGGTCAGCACGCTCTGCTCCATCAGCACCTTGGCCGTCGCCGCCGCCGCGCCCCAGCCTCCGGCGGGGTGATGATAGGCCTTGTAGACGGGCTTGCGGTCGGGCATCGGCGCGGTTCTCCTGTCGGGCCGGGCAGGCCCTGCCCCCCGATGGCAACAGGCCGGCGCCGCGATTGCAACGGACAGCCTGTCGGTCCATTCCGGACAATCAGTCCGGTACTCCTGGCCGTGGCGATGGCGCGATGCCGGCGCCAGCGCAAGGCGATACGAAGGATGTCATGCCGACAGAACGGATGCCGGCCGCGAGACATTTTCAACATGCCGGACGGGTTCTTTCGGATTGCAGGCCGTCCGGTCCGATGCAGCGACGGGATCGCAGCCAAGCCCGAGGGAGAGCGGCTTTTCCCCGCCGCCGCCGCGCTGCCTCTGCACGAAACCCCGCGCAGGTTGCGCCGCGGCCTGTCACGCGGTCTCTGAGGCGGGCCCCTGCGCAGCAAGCATTTGCGCCAGCCGCTCGGCGACCAGCCGGGCATCGGCCGTCAAGTCGGGGATACCCGTCAGCTCGCCGACATGGCCGCGGGTCAGCGGGCCGGTAACCAGCAGATCCGGCTGGGCCAGCCCGTCCTTGTCCGCCGCATGACATCCCGCCGTCACATCCACACCCAGATGCAGCGGATCGGGGCGGATCAGTCCGGCCTCGGCCAGCGAGCCCAGCGGCGGCGATCCCGCGACGATGCCGCCATGCGCGGGGCCGGTGGTCAGGATCACCGCTTCGAACACCTCGCGGCGGATCGTGCGACCGCGCCATCGACCTGCCGCGCCGAGAGCAACCGCCCGGCCAGCATCTCCAGCCTGCCCTCGGCGATGCGCCGGTCCAGCACCGGCTCGACCTGCGGTGCGATGCGAAAGCGGTGCACGTCCCACCATACCCGCGGCCAGCGCAACAGGCGGGCACGCTCTGCCGGCGGCAAGGCCGCCCAGCGCGCCGGGCCGTCGCGGCGCACATTGTCATCGCCGCCCGCCAGAGCAGCCCGGCCCGGGCCTCGCGGCGCAGCGCCTGCCGGATCCGGCGCAACAACGCCAGCGCCGTGCGGACGGCTCCACGGCGAAGTCAACGGCGGATTCGGGATAGCCGAAGGGATGTCCCCGGGAACGCAGCCCGCTCCGCGACAGCGGCGTGATCCGTCCGTCGTGCGGCTGCCGGTCGAGGTTGGCGATCACATCGGCCGAGGTTAGGTGTTTGATCCCACGGCTTGATGGTGCGATTCTTTCTATAGAACGGAAGGAAACCCTATGGGACAAGTTCGTCACGGAAGCGCCACGACCACGCACGCCGTCCGAGCAGCAATACATCGATCAGGAGCTGCGCTCGCGGCGTTGAGCCGGGAACTCGGCATCAACCCCAAGACGGTGCCGACGTGGCGGAAGCGGGCGACGGTCGAGGATCTGAAGACTGGCCCGAAAGAGCCGCGCTCGACTGTGCTGACCGAGGCCGAGGAGGCGGCGGTGGTCGCTTTCCGGCGCCATACGCTGCTGCCGGCTCGGCCCCGGCAAGTTGTGCATCGGTCAGTCTCCTTGCGGAGCCTGGTCCGCGGCGTCATGGACAAGGCAGCAAGCCAGCACCTTGGCATTGGGGGAAAGGCCGCTCTTGCGGATGGCTCGCAGCCAGCCGAACCGGGCGCGGGTCCACGCGCCCGGCAGCGGCACGGGGCTTGCGGCGCGCAGGCGGGCCGGATGATCTTTCCCGCGAAGCTTAGCCGCTTTCTCATTGCCCGCGGTTGCGCCTGCCAGCGCACCAGGGGTTTCTGTTTCCGGCGCATCCTCAAGGTTGGACAACGCGGAAATATCTTGAATGATCTCAATGCCCCCTTCCGAGCGGGTTGGACAGGCCAACGGCATTGAATTTACAGAAGAATGGCCCCCTACGAGCTGCCATTTCCCCCCTTGCCCCGATCCAATCCCGCCTTGAACAATCCGCTCTGGCCAGACGGCAAGGCGCGCAGGCACGAAGCGTGACTGAGCGGGCCATGCGCTTTGGGTAGCGGCCGTGTTGCGCGGGTGCGTGGGATTGGCCGGCCTGCCGATGGCGTTGTGGCACGGACCCAGGGGCAGCCTGAAATATCCCGGCACGGCGCAGGCCGCCGGGAAGGCGGCCCGCTCCGTGATCAATGGCTGGCCGGCCGGATCAGCGGCACCTCATTGCCGTTCGCGTCGTAAAGCCGGCCGTCCATGAAATAATCCCCGTCCTTGAGCTGGGCGATGTCGGTATAGCGGATGGTTCGCTCCGCCGCAGCGCCGAAGACCGAGGGCTGGTCGGAATTGCCGGCCGTGAAATGGTTGAACAGAAGGTTGAGCGTGATCGCCATCAGCGCCGAGGAGCTGATGCCCGAATGGAAGATCGTCTCGACCCAGGCCGGGAACTGGTGATAAAAGGCCGGCAGCACGATCGGGATGGTGCCGAAGCCGATCGAGGTCGCGACGATGATCAGGTTCATGTTGTTGGCGTAATCGACCTTGGACAGGGTGCGGATGCCACTGGCCGCGACGGTCCCGAACAGGACGACGCCGGCCCCGCCCAGCACCGGGCTGGGAATGGCCGCCACGATCCGGCCCATCACCGGAAACAGCCCCAGCGCCACCAGGATCAGCCCGCCCGTCGCCACGACATAGCGGCTCTTGACGCCGGTCACGGCCACCAGACCGACATTCTGGGCAAAGGCGCTCTGCGTGAACGAGCCGACGACCGGCGCCAGCATGCTCGACAGCATGTCGGCGCGCAGCCCGTCGCCCAGCCGCCGCCCGTCCACCTTGGTCTCGACGATCTCGCCCACAGCGAAGATATCTGCCGAGGTCTCGACCAGCGTCACCAGGATGACGATGAACATCGAGATGGTGGCCGCGACCCCAAAGGTCGGATAGCCGAAGTGAAAGATCTGCGGCAGCGCGAAAACCGGCCCCTGCCCGACCTGGGAAAAATCGGTCATGCCGGTCGCATAGGCGATGGCCGTGCCGATCGCCAGCGCCAGCAGGATCGACAGCCGGGAGATCGCGGCATTGCCGACTTTGCTGAGCAGCAGCACGATGGCCAGCGTCACGCCTGCCAGCAGGATATTGGCCGGGCTGCCGAAATCGGCCGCGTTGCGGTCGCCGCCCATCGCCCAGGTGCCGGCGACCGGCATCAGCGTCAGGCCGATGGTGGTGATCACGATCCCCGCCACCAGCGGCGGAAAGAAGCGGGTTATCCGGGAAAACACCGGCGTGATCAGAAGGCCCAGCAGCGACGAGGCGATGACCGCGCCGAAGATCGCCTGTATGCCGCCGTTGCCCGAGATGGCGATCATGGTGGCGACCCCGGCGAAGGAAACGCCCTGCACCAGCGGCAGCTGGCAGCCAAAGAAGGGCAGGCCGAGGGTTTGCAGGATGGTCGCGACCCCGCCGGCGAACAGGGATGCCGTGATCAGCAACCCGATGTCAGCAGGCGACAGGCCGGCGGCCTGGCCGACGATCAGCGGCACCGCCACGATGCCGCCATACATGGTCAGGATGTGCTGCATGCCATAGACCAGGTTGGCGGCAAGGCCCAGCCGTTCATCCTCGGGCCGGATCGGCCCCGCTTCCGCATTCTTTGCCGTTTGCACAGTCATCTCCCCCTCTTTCTCCGCAAGCAGACACTCTCCCTGTAAAGATTGGCGGAACTTATCGGGATAAGCCGGGGGTAACTTTTACAGAAATCTATATGCTGAATTAAAACCTGGTAGAAAGTCTGCGCGGCTGCGGGCGCTGCGGGCCGGGCCCGCGACAGGATTTCCGCGGATGGCGGCATCGACGGCTCGGCGTTACGAGATATCGCGCACACCGCCGACGCGGTGACGGAAGGAATGTCGGGCCGGGCTGCTTGATTGCGGCGCCTCGACCCGGTTCGCGTCGGTAATGATCGCGCTGGCGCCGGCGCAGCCGGATATCCCCGTGGCGCCCCCTTCCGCCGACATGATCGGGCTCGCTCTGATGAATGGTCGGCGTCTCACGATTTCCCGACAATCGATGTCGTCCTCCATTGCTGGCTGGTAATAGTTGACCGGACCGATGGATGGCCCTTTCAGTCCAGGAAGCCTGTAGACCTCATCTCGCCATGGCTACATTGTCGTGAAGCCATCTCGACAGGAGCCTTATTCAGCATGATGGAAGACGATCGCGACCGCTATCTTGTCCCCGGCCTCTTGCGCGGGCTCGCGACGCTAAAACTGTTCACCCCCGCCTCGCAATCGCTGTCGCTGAGCCAGATCGCCAGGGCGCTTGGCATCACCCGCTCGGCGGCCTTCCGCACGGTCTATACGCTGACGCATGAGGGCTGCCTGCTCTATGACGAGCGCAGCCAGTCCTATGCCCTAGGCCCGGGGGTCATGCGGCTGACCTACGGCTATTTCGCCACGCGCGAGGTCGTCGAGATCGCCCAACCGGAACTTGCCCGTCTGCGCGAGAGGACGGGTTGGTCCGTGCATTTGGGGGTGCTTGACGGAACATCGGTCATGTATCTGATCCGCATTCCCGGCCCCAGGCATGAATCCTCGATCATACATGTCGGAAGCCGGTTGCCGGCGCGGGCAACGACGCTTGGCCGCGTGCTGCTGGCCGGGCTTGATCCCCAGGAGATCCTGAATCGCTATCGTCCGGCCGCCGCGACGGCGGCGCCGCAGGCCACCGGGCTCGGCGTGCAGAAAGTCACCGAGATCCTGCGCCAGGCCAAGGCGGATGCCGCGGCAGAGGTCGTATCCCATATCGGGGATTTCGAGGCCGGAATCATTTCCGTGGCCGCCCCGGTCAGAACCATGTCCGGCCAGGTGGTTGCGGCCATAAACGTGACCGCTCCGAGAGAGGAAGGCATGGAAGGGCAGATAGAGGAGGTCAGGACTGCGCTGGTCGCAACCGCCAGCCGGGTATCGCGCCTGCTGGGATGGGATCCGCCGGACCCGACTTCATCATGCGGCGCCGACGCATGGAAATAAGAAGGGGCGGGATCGTCCCGCCCCTGCGGTGCAAGCGGATCAGGCCGCCTGGAAGGTGATCGTCTCGGGCGAGGCTGAACCGACGATATACCAGACCGTCGCGTGACCCGCGCCGTTGTTGCGGAACCAGTGCCGACGGCCGGCGGGGGTCTTGACCAGATCGCGCGGCCCGAGCTCGACCTCGACCTGTTCTCCGTTCTCTTCCCAGCCCACGGTCAGCGAACCTTCCAGCACCAGGAAGGCGTCCTCGACATCGCGGACAAAGGGCTTGATCCCGACACGCGAGGGGATTCCGAGCATTTCCTTGCGGCAGGTGTCGGTTTCCACGCCGCCCGGCCCGCAATAGATCTTGCGGGTGAATCCGGCTTCTTCCCAATGCGTCTTCAGCTCGGCATGGCGCACGACATATTTCGCCATCAATTGCTGCAGCGGATGCGCACCCTTGGGATCGAACTTCATCGTCTTGCCGGGCGCGGCCCCGAAGGCACGGGCCAGTTCCGGGGCGTGCTCCTTGGGATGATAGTGATAAACCGGCGGCAGGGGCTTGCCGACATCGACCGAGATCGACATCAGCACCGGCTCGACGCCGTCCACCCGGAAGCCGTGGCCGATCTCGCGGGCGTTCAGGATCATGTCCTTGGGTCCCAGGTTGACCTCGACCACCTCGCCGTCCTTTTCCCAGCCGACGACCAGCGCCCCGTCGATGATCAGGAAGCTCTCCTCGATCTCGTGGCTGTGGCAAGCGGCATAGCGACCGGGTTCCTTGTAGATCAGCGAGAGAGTGAAATTGTCTGGCTTGAGCGTGCTGGCATCGCCAACCTTGGGCGAGCCGCCGGCGCCGATATAGCGCATCTGCGCCCGCGCCAGTTCATCGAAGCCGGCATTCGAAGGGAAAGCGTTCCAGTCGAACTGCTTGTCGGTGAAACGCCCGGTATGGGCCCGAAGCTCGTCGGCAAGCGTCTGAAACTTCGTATCCTGTAGGGTCATGGTCTTACCTCTGCGAAAAATTGGAAGGGTTCGCGGTATCGAATGGAGGGAAGGATAGTGCAGGACGTTTTATTGGATACCGTGCGTTTTACTGGTAAATAAGGCAGGAGGATTATCGCACCTTTCCAGCCACTTGGCCGATGACACCCGAAGGCCGTCAGACCGCCACGGGAACCGCCCGGGCAGGTTCAGGCGTAGGTATAGCCGAAGCTGATATCGAAGTGCTCGGGCGGCAACGCGCCATCGGCCAGCCGCGCCCGTCGCGTCCACAGCCGACCATGGACCAGCATCTCGCCGCTGCGAATCTGCTCGAAGCGCGCGCTTTCCAACCAGAGCCCGCCCAGCCATTCCGAGCGATGCAGATCCGAAATCCCGCCCAGCCTGGCACGTTCGAAAGAGCAATTGCCATAGCCTACGGCTCCGGCCAGATCGACCCCGCCAGACAACTCGGCGTTGTCGAACTGCAGCACGCCGCGAAACTCTGCGCCTGGCATCGCCAGCCGTCGCCGGAAGCGCGCGGCATCGAAGCGGGCATCGGCGTGAAACACCGCACCGGCGAAATCCGCACTGTCCGCCTCGATGTTCCGAAACCAGCTCAGGCCGCGGAACTGCGCGCCTCGCGCCGAGATGCCCAGCGGAAAGCGGGCGCCGGTGAAATCCAGCCCGGTCAGCACGGAGCCGTCCAGAACCAGCCTGTCCTCGCAGATGATGCCGCGCAGATCGACGCAATCGCCGAAGGCATAAGGCTGTTCCAGCCGGGTGCGGATCTCGGCGGCGCGCATCAGGCCGCCGCCCCCAGGCGGGTCCCGGCCAGCGCCACGATCTCGCGTGCCCAGGGCAAGGCCAGATCCTCGGCAAGATCGCTGCCGGAGGCGTCGTGAACCACCCTTTCGCCCAGAAGCGTGGCGCCTGCTCCCTCCATCAGCTCCTGCAGGTGCCGCGAGCCCTGGTTGAAGGTCTCGTATTCGGAATCGCCCAGGCCGAACAGCCCGAAGGAGACCCCGGACAGGTCGGGCGCCTGCGCCCGCATCGCCGCACCGAAAGGTTGTGCCGAAGCCGGCAATTCGCCGTCGCCATAGGTCGAGGAGACGATGAGATACAGCCGCGCGGGATCGAAATCGCCAGGATCGAAATCGGACAGGTTGGCGACCTCGACCGCATGATCGGCCTGCAGATCGGCTTGGATATCCTCGGCCAGCATCTCGGCATTGCCGGTTTCGGTTCCGTAGAGAATGACGATATTCATCAGCGTGCGTCCTCTTTTTCGCGGCAGAGCGTCAGCATTTCTGCCCGGGTGGTGATCTTGGTGCGACAACGTCCGGCGATCGCCGCGGCAAGCTCATGTGCATCGAGCCGCTTCCAGCCGGTCCAGTCCACGATCTGGTGGCCCGCCGGCAGGATCCCCGCGCCGGCCCCTGCGCGGGGCGCGGCGGCCTCGACGTCCTCGACGATGCGTTGCGCGATGGCCAGGCTCTCGGCGCGGTTCTCGGGGATGGTGCCGCGCGGGCCGCGGCGGAACCAGCCCACGGCATAAAGCCCGGCCGCGATCCGGCCCGACTCGGGATCCTCGGCCGTGGCCATGAGATGGTCGCGGCCGAGACTGCCGTCGCAGCAGAAACCGATGGCGGTGATCAGCGTGTCGCAAGCCAGAACCTCGGATCCCTGCGGTCCTTCGACCCGCAGCGCCCGGATACGGCCCGCCGCATCGGTGTCGATCTCCACCGGCCGGCAACCGAAGCGAAAGGTGACCGGGCGCGAACCCGTGGCCAGCCCGTCCAGCCCGGCCAGCGCCTCGATCAGCCTGTCGCCATCGGCCTCAGGCAGGTCGGCCACCCGGATCCTGACGCCCCGCAACTTGCCCAGCTCGCGGATCATCACCGGATCGAAGCGCGCCGCCGTCGCGGGCGAGCGGCCGAGGATGGTCAGGCTGTCGATGGGTTGTGCGGCCAGCCAGGCGCTGGCCTCGGCGCCAAGGTCGCTGTCCTGCAGTTCCGCCTCGGTCTTGGCCAGCAGGCGCAGGACATCGACGGCAACGTTGCCATTCCCCAGCACGATCACGTCGCCCCTCACGTCCGGCAGCCGGCCGGAATCGGGGTGATCGTAGAGAGCGCGCGTCAGTTCTCCGGCGCCGATCACCCCCTCGGCTCGCCCCAGCCCGTGGTCGCGGTCGCCCGACAGGCCGGTGGCCAGGACAACGGCATCATAGGCGGCGCGCAGCGCCTCCAGCGTGACGTCGCGGCCCAGGGTGACGTTGCCGAAGAACCGAGCGCCCTGGCGTTCAAAGACGCGCTCGAACTGGCGGGTGATGGCTTTGGTGCCCTGGTGATCGGCAGCCACGCCATAGCGCACCAGCCCATAGGGCACGGGCAGCGTGTCATAGACATCGACCGTCCAGTCGGACCGGGCCTTCAGGATGCCCTGTGCCGTGAAGCAGCCCGAAGGCCCCGATCCGATGATGGCAACCTTGCGCATGTCATAGCCCCTCCAGAACATCCGCCGCCCAGGGATGGGGCCGGCCGGTCAGATCGGTATAGACGGATTTCTGCGCCTGATAGGCGCGCAGGCCCTCGCGGCCCTTTTCGCGGGCCATGCCGCTGTCCTTCTCGCCGCCGAAGGGGGTCGAGATCGAGAATTGCTTGTAGGTATTGATCCAGACCGTGCCGGTGGTGATGGCACGCCCGACCCGCCAGGCTTTCGGGAAATCGCGGGTCCAGATCCCGCAGGCAAGGCCGTAATCGCTGTCATTGGCCTGGGCGATCACCTCGGACTCGTCCTCGAAGGGCAGCACCACCAGCACCGGGCCGAAGATCTCCTCGCGGCAGATGCGGGCGCTGTTGGGCACGCCCGCCAGGACCGTGGGCAGGTAATAGGCGCCGCCCGCCAGCGCCGGGTCTTCCGGCCGTCGCCCGCCGGTCAGCAGCGTGGCCCCCTCGGCCAGTGCGGCGGCCACATGCGCCTCGACCGCGTCACGGTGATCGGGATGGACAAGGCACGAGACCTGCGTCGCCGGGTCGTGCGGATGGCCGACGCGCAGCCTTTCGGTGGCGCGCACCAGCCGGGCGACGAATGCGTCATGGATCGCGCGCTGCACGAAAAGCCGCGCCCCGGCGATGCAGCTTTGCCCGGTCGAGGAAAAGATGCCGAACAGGATCCCCGCGATGGCCAGGTCGGGGTCGGCATCCGCGAAGACAATGGTCGGCGACTTGCCCCCCAGTTCCAGCGAAACCGGCATCAGCTTCTCGGCGGCCTGCCGAGCGATCTGCCGGCCGGTCCCGGTGCCGCCGGTGAAGGAGACGCGGGCGATGTCGGGATGCTCGACCAGCAGGGTGCCGATCTCGCGCCCCGAGCCGGGCAGGACCGAGAACAATCCCTTCGGCAGCCCGGCCGCCTCGACGATCCGCGCCAGTTCCAGCGCGACCAGCGGCGACCAGCTTGCGGGCTTCAGCAACACCGCATTGCCCGCAGCCAAGGCCGGCGCCACTTTCTGCGCATCCGAGGCGATGGGCGAGTTCCAGGGCGTGATCGCCGCGACCAAGCCCAGAGGCTCCCAGACCGACATGGTCAGGGCATCGCCGCGCTGCGCGGTCAGCGCATCATCCATGCTTTCCAGCACCGCGCCGAAATAGCGGAACGTCCCGGCGGCCGAGGCGGCCAGCATCCGGGTCTCGCGCAGCGTCTTGCCGGTGTCGCGGGTCTGGATGCGGGCGATGCGCTCGGCATTGGCTTCGATCCCGTCAGCTATCCGGTAAAGGTATCGCGCGCGTTCATGCGGCTTCAGTCCTCGCCAGGCCGGATCGGCCTGGGCAGCCTTGGCGCGGGCAATGGCACGCAACCCATCCTGGCGCGAGGCCCCGCGCAACACCCGGTTCACAGAACCGTCGGCAGGAAAAACCGAAGTGATCTCGGGCCCCGTGCCGGCTTCCCATTCACCACCGACGAACAGTCGGCCATCGGGCATATCAATCGCCATGTCCTTCATATCGAAACGGGCCCCAGATGGTTTTTCAGTTCACGCAGCACGGAATAGACCGTCGCAAGCGAGGTTCTGGCATTGCTGCCCGCGCGGTTCGAGATTTCGACCGAGACCGTCGCCAGCGGCGAGACGACCTCGTAGCGATGCGAATTGCCCTGCGCGGCAGGGTCGGCGGTCAGCGTGACCTCTGTCGCGTCGAAGCCGGCGCCCGCCAGCGCCAGCGTGGCCGCCACATTGGCATTGCGGGGATAGGCGGTCGCGGCTTCGCGGGCCGTGCCGTGAAAGATCTGCTCGGCATGGGCCAGCGCCTCCAGATCGGTGGCCTGGGCAGCGGGTGTGCCGGCCCAGGCCTGCGGCGGCTTGGCGCCGAAATAGCGCACCTTCAGATCGCCCGCCGGCGCCAGCGCGGCGAGGAGGTCGATACCGCCGATGGCCCCCGAGGGCAGGATCAGCCGCGCGCCGCTGCGTGCCGCCGTATCCCGCAGCCGCTGGTGCAGCGCCTCGTCCGCCAGCGCACCCACCGAGACCAGGACCAGATCGATCCCCGCCGCCAGCACCTTTTCCGCATTTGCGCAGACTGCTTCGTGTCCCGCCGCCTCGATCACGAAATCGGGCCGTGCGACCAGAAAGGCGTCGCCATCGCTGAGGATCGCCGCCCGGCCCTCTAGCCCCGGATGGGCCGAGAGCAGCCGGTCCCGGGCGACATTCTCGCGCCCCTCGCGCACCAGGATGGTGATGCGTTCGACCGGCAAGCCCTCGATCAGGCCAAGAAGTTCGTTGCCGATGCTGCCGTAACCGATCAATCCCAGATGCATGGGCTACTCCGTCTTGCCGGCCGCGCCCGCCGGCGGCCCGGCGAAGGTCTCGGCGAAAGGGCCGATGGCGCACATGTCGATCTCGATCACCTGCGGCCCGTCGGCGGCGATCGCGGCGTCGAAGGCGGCCTCGAACTGCGCCAGATCGTCCACCCGGCGATGCGGCATGCCGATCGAGGCACAGAAGCTGCGGAAATCCGGCGTCGCCAGCGCGCTGTAGTGATGGCGCGAGCCGTATTGCGCATCCTGGATGTTGCGGATCACGCCATAGGCGCGGTCGTTCATCAGCACATAGACCAGCGGCGCGCGCTCCTCGACCGCGGTGATCATCTCGGCGATGCCCAGCATGGTGCCGCCGTCGCCCAGCAGCGTTACCGCCTTGGGACCGTCCGAGGCCAGCGCCGCGCCGATGCCCATGGCCACGCCCTGGCCGATGCCGCCGCCAAGCGCATGCACGCCCAGGCGCGGCTCGGCGATACGCACATAACGGTTGCCGAAGGTCGAGTTGGAGATGGTCACGTCCCGCACCCAGGGATGGCGACCGGCGGCGATCCGTTCGTTCAGCACGTCCGCAACCACGCGATAGGGGCCCAGCACATCGCGCATCCTGCCTTCGGCCTGCGCCCGGACACGGGCGATGTCGAATTTCAGGCCCTCGTCGGTATCCAGCCTTTCGGGAAGCGCCGCCACCAGCCGGGCCAACACGTCGGCGGCATCGCCGTGGATGAACTGGTCGACGGGATAGTTGCGCCCGCCCTGTGCGGCATCGGCATCGATTTGCACCAGCGGCCGGGGCAGCGGCATGCGGTTGTTCTGCGTCTCGTTGCCGCGCAGGCGCGAGCCGACCACGATCATCAGGTCGCAGCTGCGGTAAAGCTCGACCGCCTCGGGAGTCATGTTGAAGGCGCCCAGCGAGGCCGGCTCGTCCTCGGCCACCACCGCGCGGCCATTGGTCGAGGTGACGACGCCGAAGCCGCGGCGCACCAGCTCGGTCGCGGCCGCGCCGGCGCCGCGCGCGCCGCCGCCCAGCCACAGCATCGGCCGGCGGGCGGCGCGCACGCGCTCGGCAAGCTCGGCAATGGCGTCGTCGCAGGCGCGGGGCAGTTGCACCAGCGGGGCATAGGCGCGCGCGGACCCTTCGACCGGGCTGCGCTGCACATCGACCGGGATCTCCAGGCTGACCGGACCCGAGGGCGCCGACAAAGCCGCCGAGCAGGCCGCGGTCAGCGTGCCCACGGCGCCCTGCGCATCCCACATGCGAAACACCGATTTCGACACCCCCTCCAGCATCTTGGGCTGGCGCGGCACGTCATGGATCGCGGCGCGGTCGCGGTCGGCGAATTCGCGGTCTACCTGCGTCGTGATATGCAGCAGTTGCGTCCCTGCGGTCAGCGCCTCGGCCTGCGCACCGGCAGCATTGCCGGCCGCCGTGCCGGTCGAGGTCAGGCAGACCCCCAGTCTGCCCGAGACCCGGGCATAGGCATCGGCCATGTTCATCGCTCCGGCCTCGCCCCGGGCGGGAACGAAACGGATGCGGTCCTGACGCGCCACGGCATCGAGGATCGGCATGTTATGGATCGAGATGACCCCGAAGATCGTGGTGACGCCGATATCGGCCAGATAGCGGGCGATCAGGTCGCCGACGGTTTCCACCTCAAGGCGGATGTCCATTTTCATCGTGATTGTTCCTTCAGATAGAACGGGACAGGCCGCCCGAAACATCGATCTGGGCACCGGTGATGTAGCTGGCGCCCCGCGAGCCGAGGAAGGCGATGGCATGGGCCGCCTCTTCCGGATCGCCCAACCGGCCGAGGGGGATGCCCTTGCGCTCGGCCAGCGAGCCATACCATTCTTCGCGGCTGACCGATTTGTCCGCGCGCTCGGCAAAGCGGCGCGTCCACTGGCCCGAGCTGATCAGCCCCATCAGCACGGAGTTCACACGTATCTCGGGGGCCAGTTCGACCGACAGGCTTTTCAGCAGATTCTGCACACCGGCCCGCGCCGAAGAAGTGCAGACCATATGCGGCTCGGGCTGATAGGCCAGCAGCGAATTGACCGCAACGATGGCACCCCGCGCCTCGCGCAGCATCGGCAGGAAAGCCCGCGTCGGCAGGATCTGGCTGAAGATCTTCAGCTCGTATTCGGCGCGCCACTCCTCGTCCGAGGTATCGGCAAAGGTCGATTGCCGGCCCTGCCCGGCATTGTTGACCAGCAGGTCGCAACGGCCGAAACGGTCCTGCACCTCGGCCGCAAAGCCGGTCACGGCGTCCGCTTCAAGCACCGACAGGGCGCTGGCCAGCACCCGGTCCTCGCCATGATCGCGGCGCAGAACCGCGGCGACATCCTCCAGCCGCCCCTCGTTGCGGGCGCAAAGCGCCACGCGCGCGCCGCAATCCAACAGCAGCCGCACCGTGGCCAACCCGATTCCCGAAGAGCCGCCGGTCACGACGGCAACCTGTCCCTCGTAATCGTAACGGTTCATGCGGTGGCCTCCTTGTCCCTGCTGTTGCGGCCCGGCACCAATTCGGGAAAGCCTGGATCGGGGCGGCCCTGCATCACGGCGCGTTGCGCCGGTGTGGGCGGGCCTGCGGTCATCCACTGATCCATCTTCTCGGGGTCGTCGCGGGGCCAGACCTGCGCCTCATGCGTGGCCTCGTCGATCTGCTGCAGTTCCGAGGTGAACTCGATCACGAAGCCCGAGGGCGAGACGAAATAGGCAAAGGGGTTGTTGCCCGGCCCGTGACGGCCCGGCCCCCAGGTCGGCACATGGCCCTTCTGCTTCATCCGGCCGATGGCGCGCATGAACTCGTTCAGTGTCGGCACCTCGAAGGCGACATGGTTCACCGAGGCGTAGTGCCCCCGGACCAGCGCGATCGAGTGATGGTCGGACGAACAGCGCAGGAACACCATCTGGTCGGCCGAGTAATCCGAGACACGGAAGCCCAGAACCCGTTCATACCATTCCTGCACGCCCTCCATGTCGGGCGTGTTCAGAACCACATGCGAGACCTTGCGGGGCATGGCCCATTGCGGCTCCTCGTCATGGCGCAGGCCGCCGGCGCGGAAACGCAGCCGCCGCAGGTCGGGATCGAGGATCTCGAACCCGTAACCGCCGATCCAGTCGTCGAAGGTCGCCGGATCGCCCAGAACCACGGCGCCTTCGGCCGTGACCTGGGCGTGCAGCGCGTCGATGGCGGCCGCATCGGGCATATTGAAATGGATGTGGTCGATGCCGAAGACCGGGCCGTCCTTCAGCCCGTAGAGATAGGCTTCGGGTCCGGTGCCCTTCAGCCAGGCGGCCCCGTCCTCCTGCCGGGCCAGGGTCAGGCCCCACATGTCCTGATAGAAGGGCAATGTCGCCGGCAGGCCGGGACCGCGCATCATGATGCCGCGCAGGCTTTCGACGCGAATACGCTCGCTCATCCTGTCATTCCTTGGCTTGCGGCCTGCACCGAGTTGGCGACAGGCAGGGTTTGGTCGAGACACGCCGCCAGGGCGCGCGCAAAGGCGGCCGGTTCCTGCTGATAGATGGCATGGCCCGCTCCCGGCAGCTCGATCAGCGGGCCCCGGATGCGGCCGGGGATCGCCTCATGGGCACGGCGGTTCGCCTGCGGCGGCGTCACCATGTCGCCGGTGCCCACGATGACCGAGGCCGGCACGGCCAGCGTCGCCAGATCGTCGAGCAGCCGGCCCGAGGCCAGCATCCGGGCCGCCTGCCCATAGCCGGGCATCCGCACCTGCGCCATGTTGCTGGCGACCAGTGCCACCACTTCGGGATGGCCATCGGGATCGCGAACCAGGCGCGGCGCACGCTTCGCCGCGAAGGCTGCGGGACCAAGGGCCTGCAATTCGTCGATGCGGGCCTTGGCGCCCTCGGACAGCGCCGCGCCGGGGCTGACGCCATGGCCAAGCGCGCAAGAGGCCAGCACCAGCGCCTCCACCCGGTCCGGCCAGCGCCGGGCGAAAGCGGCGGCCATCAATGTGCCCAGCGAATGGCCAAGCAGGATCGCCCGGTCGATGCCCAGCCGGTCCAGCAGACCGGCCAGCGCCTCGGCGTAGTTCGCCGCGACGGGCCAGGCGGCGGCCAACGGTTGCGATGCGCCATAGCCGGGCGCGTCCCAGGCGATCACGCGACACGACTGGGGCAGATGCGGCAACAGTTCGGCAAAACCCGCGCTGTTCGAGCCGATGCCGTGCAGCGCCACCAGCGGCATCCCCCGACCGGAACGCTCGCGATAGGCGACGGGGCCGGATATCTTCACCGCAAACCCCATCAGTTGAACCAGAAGCCGTTATTGACCGGCAGGGTCTGCCCGGTCAGGGTCAGCGCGTCCTCGCCCAGCAGGAAGGCGATGGTGCCGGTGATCTCCTCGGGGGCCTGCGGACCGGGCACGGCGCGGCCTTCGGCATAAAGGCGATGCCGCGCCTCGGGGACGTAATCGGTGCTTTCGGTGGTCAGGATACCCGGCGCAACGGCGGTGACGCCGATCCGGTCGGGGCCGAGTTCGCGGGCGTAGGAGCGGGTCATCGCCATCACCGCGCCCTTCGAGGCAGTATAGGCCATCAGCCGCGGCGCGCCCCACAGCGCGGTATCCGAGGCCACGTTGACCACGCGGCCCGAACCCGATGCCTTCAGCAGCGGGGCAAGCGCCCGGGTGACCAGCCAGGTGCCGCGGATGTTGACCGCCATCACCCTGTCCCAGGTCTCGATGTCGATCTCGTCATGGGTGATGCCGCCGATACCCGTGGCGATGGCCCCGTTATTGACCAGGCCGTGCAGCAACCCGCCCGCCTGCGCCGCCGCGGCCTCGGCCATGGCGGCGATGGCGGCCGGGTCGGCCAGATCGACCGGCACGAACGCCGCCCCCAGCCGGTCGGCAACCGCCCGGCCCTCTTCGGCCAGCAGGTCCGCCAGGATCAGCCGCGCGCCCTCGGCGGCAAGGCGCTCGGCGATCTTCTCGCCCAGGCCCCGCGCCGCGCCGGTGACCAGGATATGGCGCCCCCGCAGCATCATTCCGCCGCGACCCTGGTTTCGGCCTCGATCTGGCTTTTCGCCGCCCGTGTCAGGATCTGGCGGATCCGGCTGACGCCCAGGTCGTGCTGATAGAGCATCTCGCGCTTGCGGGCATCGTCGGGCATGCCCTCCAGCATCACCCGATCCTGTTCCAGCACATGCCAGTGGTTCTGTTCCAGCTGCGCCCGGTAAAGGAAACGCCAGCTTTCCCGTTCGATCCCCGAAACCTGGCGCAGCCGCCAGAAGAACACCTTGCACCGACGCTCGGCGACCGGAAGCACGAAGCCGACGATGCGCATGTTGCCGCCCGGCCCCGCCGCCGGCGGATAGGGAATGTCGAGATAGCAGAACATGTTGCCGGGATGGACCTCGAATTCGGTCCAGTCGAAGTTCGCGCCGACCTGCCCGACGCGAGAGATGCGGAAACCCTCCTCGGTCTTGTTCAACTCCATCAGATCCTGCTTGGAACCGAAGGCGAGGGTGAAGCTTTCCGAGTGCAGGTAGCAGCCATGCATCGGGTCGGCCAGATTGTCGAGCGCATAGCGATAGTTGCAATCCCAGACCGAGGTGCACAGGAAACCGGTCCATTCGTCGGATTCCAGCTCCTTCGGCATGACCAGTTCGGGCGGTTCGGGCTGCTCGGCCGAGGGCATGTACACGAAGACACAGTCGCTGTGCTCGGTGGCGTGGAAGCTTTCCAGCGCCTTGCGGCCTTCCAGCGCGCATTCCGGCATGGCGGGCACCCGCTGCACCACGCCCTCGCCGTCCACGATCACGCCATGATAGCGGCAGCCGATATTGCCCTCGTGGATCTCGCCATAGGACAGGGGCGCGCCGCGATGGGGGCAGAAGTCCTCGATGCATTTGATCTGTCCGGCGCCGTCGCGCCAAAGCACCAGCTTGCGGCCCAGCACAATTGCGCCATAGGGCACGGTGTTCTTGATCTCGACGGATTTGGCGACCGGATACCACTGGCCCAAAAGGCCGGAGTTCACCCGTTCCTCGATCAGTGTCTTCTTGTCGATCATGCTGAATATCCTTCGGAGGTGAGATGGAGGGAGGCGGCGACCGCCTCAGCCCTGAGCCCTGGGGATGTAGTGCAATACCCGCGCCTCGATCCGTTCCAAGACCAAGTAGAGCGCGAAACCGATCACGGTCAGCAGGATGATCGCATTGAAGACCATCGCCGCATTGGCCTGTCCGCCACCATAGGCGATCAGGTAGCCAAGCCCGCTGTTGCCGCCGACCAGCTCGCCTACGGTGATGCCGATCACGGCCAGGGTCGAGGCGATGCGCAGTCCCGCCATCAGGTTCGGCAGGGTCGACGGCATCTCGATCTTGCGGAAGATCTGCCAGCGGTTCAGCGAATAGGCGCGGGCCAGGTTGACAAGATCGCGGTCCACGGTGCGCATCGCCTGCAGCACGTTGACCAGCACCGGGAAGAACACGATCAACACCGCCACCAGCAGCTTGGGCATGGCATTGTAGCCGAACCACATGATGAAGAGCGGCGCGAAGGCGACCTTGGGCGCGATCTGCAGCGCCAGGATATAAGGCGAGAGCACCTTTTCCCAAAAGCGCGACATGCCCAGCAGATAGCCCATCGCCGCTCCGAGCGCCGAGCCGATGGCAAAACCCAGCACCGTGTAGATCGCGGTAGAGATCGTATGCCCTGCAAGCCCCTCGGACTGGTACATCCTTAGCAGTTCGGACAGGCATTGCGAGAAGGTGGGGATGATATAGCGCGGCATGTCGAGCGCCGGAGGCAGGAACTGCCAGGCCAGCAGAACCAGCCCCAATATGGCCAGCGACACCGCGGTCTGGACCCGCTTTTCGATCACGGCATAGGTCGCCTGGGAGATGCGGCCGGCCAGTCGCGCCGCGGGGCGGGTGTCATGTGTCGCATCGGTCATCTGACGAACTCGTTGGTATAAAGATCCTCGACAGGCACGGCGGTCTGGACGATGCCGTGATCGACATAGAACGTCTGCACGGCGGTCAGGCGTTCGGGGTCGAAGCCGCCCAGCGGCAGGCCTTCCTGCGCCGGATAGACCTTGGTCGCGTATTCGCGCAGGATCGCCTCGACCTCCGCCTCCTTGCCGGCGTGCTGCGGCACGAAACCGACATAGTCTGCGGCCGCCTTGGCGGGATCGGCCTCGATGTCACGGATCGCGCGCAGGACGGCGTTGACGAAACCGCCGACCATCTCGGGCTTTTCGGCAATGGTGCGATCCGAGGCGATGATGGCCTGCGCCATGGCGGGGAAGATCGTCTCGACGGGAACCTGCTCCATCTCGACGCCGGCAGCCTCGACGGCAGCGATCCATTCCGGAACGCCGGACATGCCGTCCAGCTCGCCGGCGATGGTCAGCTGGATCACCCCGCCCGGCCCCACCGACTGGATCTGCACGTCGTCCTTGGTCAGCCCGACCGAAGCCAGCGCGCCCAGCAGGTTATAATAGGTGGTATCCTGATAGGACAGCACCCCGATGCGCTTGCCCTTGAACGCCTCGGGCCCGCCGATGCCGCTGTCCTTGCGCCAGGCGAGCTGCGTCAGGCCATGCCCGCCCAGCAGCGCCACCCCCTTTACGTCCAGCCCGTTGGGACGCACCACGATCGGCGTGTCGCCGATGCCGCCGCCCAGATCGGCATTGCCAACGGCGACCTGCGTGGCCACATCCGCGCCGCCCTTGCCGACGCGGAAAGTCACGTCCAGCCCTGCCTCCTCGAAATAGCCCTTGCCCTTGGCAATCTGGAAGGGCGCGAAGGCCGGCAGGAAATCGGGGCCGGGAAAAAGATAGGTCACGGCCTGCTGCGCCTGAAGCGCAGCGGCGGAAACCAGGGTCGAGACAGCAAAGGCTGCCGAGAAAAAGACTGATTTCATGGCATTCCCCCTCATCAGGCGACGGCTTTCTCTTCCAGTTTCAGCAGCGTGAAGATCTGCGCGGCATAGTCGCCGACCTCTTTCAGCGTGCGGCGCTTCAGCGGCTCGTCGCGATGCGGCAGGTCGACCGGGATTTCCGCGAGGACGCTGCCGGGGCGCTCGGACAGGACCAGGATGCGATCCGACATCAGCACCGCCTCGGCCAGGTCATGGGTGATCAGCAGCGTGGTCTTGCGCTGCTCGGCGATGACCTTGGCGAAGCTGTTCTGGATCAGCAGCTTGGTCTGAGCGTCCAGGGCCGAGAACGGCTCGTCCAGAAGAATGATCTCGGGGTCGATGGCCAGCGTGCGCGCCAGTGCCGCGCGCTGCCGCATGCCGCCCGACAGCTGATAGGGGTAATGGTGCTCGAAGCCCTCCAGATGGCAATGCACCAGTTCCTGCATGGCGCGCGTGCGGCGGGCACGCTTGTCGACGCCGCGCGATTCCAGACCGAATTCGACGTTCGAGACGATGTCGCGCCAAGGCAAAAGCAAGTCCTTTTGCAGCATGAAGCCGACATGGGGGTTGGGCCCGTTCACCCGCTCGCCCGAAACCAGAACCTCGCCCTCGGTCGGTCCATAAAGGCCGGCGGTCATGCTGAGGATGGTCGATTTTCCGCAACCCGAGGGCCCGACCACCGAAACGAACTCCCCCTGGTTGACGGTAAAGGTCACGTCCTGGACTGCGGTGACTTCCTTGCCCGTCTTGGTCGGGAAACGCTTGGTCACATGGCGGAACTCAAGCGCCATAGCCATGATCCCGATAGGCAGCGTCGAGATCGGCATTGATCGCGGACAGTTCTTGCAGCAGCAGCGCCTCGGTCCAGTCCGTGCGGCCCGAGACCGGAGCCGCAACCCCGCGCGAGGCCAATTCGGCGGCAACCCGGGTAAAGTCATGCGTCCCGGCGGCGAACACTTCCATCAGCGCGTCTTTCAGCGCGATCTCGGCGTCGCTCAACGGCCTGCCCTGACATTGATGGGCAAGGGCGGGGCGGCTGGTATCCAGCGCACGCTGAGAGAGGCGATCCTTGAAGACGTCCATTTCTAACCTCCTGTTTTCCACCGGCCGAAGTCGCTTGGCGGCAAGTCCGGTGTTTTAGTTCATTATTGAACGTTATGTTCATAATAGTAACGCCGTGACCTGGCTGTCAACAAAACTCGTCATTGGACGGCGTTCATCTTGCGCTCATGGCGTCCGATCCAGGAGGGCGGGATGCGGCGACACCGGCGTGCTTGACGATATCGGATTGATTACAAAGGATTTGTCGCATCAGCGGCGATCCAGGCCGCCGACCGGCAGAACATGGCTTGGCGGCAAGACAGGAATTGTTCATTATAGAAAATATCGTTCATGGATTTTCCGGGAGGCTCCCATTCCACGCTCGACCGCCAAACCGGCGACCGAATCGGTCATCGATCCGAATCCCAGCTATGAGGTTCCACCCGTCAGCCGCGCCTTCAGCCTGTTGCGCCATATCAGTGCCGGCAATCGCTGCCGGAACATGTCCAAGGCCGCGGCAGCTTTGGAGATGAACCGCACCACGCTCCTGCGTCTGCTGCACACGCTGGAACGCGAAGGCATGATCGAGCGCGACGAGGACGGCGGCGGCTACATCCTGTCCTATGGGCTGCTGGAACTGACGGCAAGCATGCTGTCCTCGCGCGATGTGGTGCGTCTGGCCCGACCGCTGCTGGCGCGGCTGGCGGCCGAGACCGGACTTTCGGCGCATCTGGGCGTGCTGTCGCGAACCGATGTCATCGTTCTGGTGCGCGAGACGCCCGAAGTGCAACTGGTCAGCAATATCCGCGAAGGCAGCCGCCTGCCCGCCCATGCCACCGTCATGGGCCGGATCATCCTTGCCCATATGCCGCGCGCCGAGGTCCGCGATCTCCTGGCAGACGGGAAGCTGGCGGCGATCACCTCGCGGACGGCGGTGACCTTTGAGCAACTGGAAAGGCAGCTCGATGCCGACAGGGCCGAAGGGCTGGCCTGGTCGGTCGCCAATTATGAGGAAGGTATCGGCTCCTGCGCGGCAGTGATCCTGGACCATTCCAACCGGCCCGTCGCGGCGATCAGCCTCTCCGGCCGGCAAAGCGCCTTCGAGCCGAACAGCGACCGCCGCCAGTCAATTGCAGACGGCGTGCACAGGACTGCGCAGCGCCTGTCTTCGCTGCTCGGCGCGCAGGTATAGCGCGCCGGGCAGCCCCTTCTCAGCCGATGACCGAGACGTGCCAGGGTGTCAGCCAGCGCCGCAACTGCGAGATCACCGCGTAAAGCGCCAATCCCACAAGCGTCAACACCACGATGACGGCAAAGAGCTGTGGGACAGCAAGATTCTGCAAATGCATGACTGCCAGATAGCCCAGCCCTTCGCTGCCGCCGATGAATTCGCCCACGATGGCACCGATCATCGCCATCACCACGGCAACCTCGGTACCGGTCAGGACCACGGGCAAGGCCGTGGGCAGGTCGAGCATGACGAAGCGCTGCCAGGGATTGGCCTGCAACATGGTCATCACGTCCCGGTCTCCTGGATCGACCGACTTGAACGCCTGCAGCGCGTTCGAGAACACCGGGAAAAAGGCGAGTGCGGCCGCAATCACGATCTTGGATTCCAGTCCGAACCCGAACCACAGCACGAACAGCGGAGCCAGCGCAATTTTCGGGATCAGCTGCATCAGCACGATGAAGGGCTTGGCCGCCCATTCCACAGGCGGCACCCGGGCCATCACGAAGCCCAGCGTGATGCCAAGCCCCACAGCAATGCCGAAACCGGCCACCGCCTCGGTCATCGTGACGCGGGTGTGATACCACAAATCCGGGTCGGCGATCATGTCGGACAAGGCCAGCAGGATCTGCTCGGGCGCGGGCAGGACGAAAGCCGAAACCTCCGATGTCCTGACATAGGCCGACCAGCCGATCAGAAACAGCAGCACCGCGATCACGGGCAGCACGATACGCAGGGTTTTCTCTTTCATGCCGCGCCCTCCGTCAGCACCTTCCTCAGTCGTCCCACCATGTTCTGGAAGCCGGACGTGCGCTGCAGGTCCAGATCCCGGGGCCGGGGAAACGGCATCTCGATGGTTTCCACGATCCTTGCCGGCCGGGGCGCCAGCACCACCACCCGGTCGGACAGGAAAGCCGCCTCGGTGATGGAATGGGTGACAAGAATCGTCGTCACCTTGGCCCGGGCGCAAACCTCCATCAGTTCCAGGTTCAGCGTATCGCGGGTCATCGCGTCCAGCGCCCCGAAGGGCTCGTCCAGCAGCAGCACCTGCGGCTCGGTCACCAGCGCCCTGGCCAGCGAGGCGCGCTGCCGCATGCCGCCGGACAGCTGGCCCGGCCGATGATCGACGAAGGCGCCAAGGCCGACGGTCTCGCAGATCCGCCGCGCCCGCGCCATGCGCTCGGCCCGACCGATGCCCGCGATGCGCAGCGGCAGGGCAACATTCTCGGCGACGGTATACCAGGGAAACAGCCGCGCCTCCTGGAACATCATCGAAACCGGTCGTGTCGACTCGCCCGAGCGCCGGCCCGCCGTCCAGACCTGCCGGTCGCGGATCTGCACATTGCCCGCGCTTGGTGCCTCGAGCCCCGCGATGATGCGCAGAAGCGTGGTCTTGCCGCAGCCCGAAGGGCCCAGAAGCGACAGGAACTCGCCCCTTTCGAGGCTGAGATTGGCGTTGGTGATGGCATGGACCGCGGTTTCCCCATGGCCAAATACCTTGTCCAGTCCGGAAACAACGATGTCGGGGCCTTGCGGCGACTGGTCGAAAGCCATCACGCCACCGCCCTTTCCAGCAGAGCGTTGGTGTAAAGCGTCGTCGGATCCGGTGCCGCGTCCAGCATGTCGGCGCGGTGCAGGGTCTCGACCGCATGGGCCCAGATCTCGGGCACGTTGCGAAGCAGGTTCTCCGGGCCCCTGGCCATCCAGTTCCGGGCATTGGTTTCCAGGTCGCGCTTGGCCAGTTCCGCATCACCGGCCCCGGAAATGGTGAATTTTCCGACAAGCTTCTCAAGGACCGGCCCCAGATCCTCGGCGGCAGCTATCTCGCGGGCGGATCGATGGGTGGCCTTCAGGAAAGCGATGAATTTTTCGGGGGCCGCTTCGATCTCGGCAGGATTTGCGACATAGACCTGTCCGGGCATACCGTCATCCATGGGAATGGCATGCACGTCGCTGCGCGCGGCACTGGCCAGGATCATCGACGAGGTATTGCCGACAAAGGCCCCGGCCCGCCCGGCCTCGATCAGCGCGAATGAGGCCGCGTTGTCCGCCACCTTGACCTTGCGAACCTCCTTCGGATCGATGCCGTTGTCGATCAGCAAAAGATCCAGCGTGCCCTCCATCGAGCCGCCAAGGCTGGCAAGGCCAACCGTCCGTCCCTTCAGATCGGCCACGGCCTGCACCGGCTCTTGCGTCGAGGAAATCAGGAAAAACGGCGATATCTGGGCGATGGTCGCAATCGAGATCAGCGGCGCATCGTTGTTGACGCGCGAGACGAGATAGTTCGTGCCCCCGGTTCGGCCTGCATCCATCTGTCCCGCGATGACCATCTGCGCCGCCATCGCCGCCCCTTGCGCCGCTTCTATCGCCACATCCAGACCATTTTCCGCATAGTAGCCCGCAGCTTCGGCATAGAGCACGGGGGCGAAAGCCAGGGAGAATGAGAATGGAGTGATAAAACGGAATGCCGTTCCAGCCGCCGCAGCCGGACTGGCAAGCGCCAGTGTCGCGGCGGATGCGGCAGCACCGCGAAGAAAATCGCGACGGCCAATCGTCAGTGGGTTCATGTTCGTGCGTCCTACCTGTTCTGCGCAACCGAGCCTGTGCGACAGTATGCCACGGGCAAAGCGCGTGTTTCACCAGCAAAACGCTCGAGGCGGTAGGGCTTTGGACCACTCCCCTGCAATGACATGATCATGGAGGCTGTGGAAGCAGGCTTGGCCGCTGTGGTTGCCGCCAAGGGCATGAGGTCTTCGATGTGGGATCTGGGGTTCCCGTCAAGGATGGCGCGGACGGCTTCGGCGAGATAGTCGACGGGGTTCACGCCGGACATGGGTCCAGCAATAGACCAGCTGCCACGAACCATTCACGCGCTTTATTCGGTCAGCGGTGGCCGAGGTCGAGGCGCGGCAGGACGCCGCGGCACCGCCCGGCACGCCTCCGCGTCGAACCGCACGCCGCAACCGCGGGCATCTTCCGACGGGTCTGCCCCGGATCGAGCGGATAATCGAGCCGGATAGCCTGTCGATGCAATCCACCCTGGGCAAGCGCAACCCGCTGCATTCGACCTCGCTGGGAAAGGCGCTGCTGGCCTTTCGCGACGATGACGAAATCCGCGAAAGGCTGTCGAAGATGGAGATGAAGAAGCTCGCGCCTCGCACCATCACCGACCCGGACGAGCTGTTTGCGCAACTGATGCAGGCCCGCGCGCAAGGCTATGCCGAAGAAATCGAGGAAAGCGAGGCCGGCGTACGTTGCATGGCGGTGCCCGTCCTGGACCATGCCGGCAAGTCGGTCGCGGCAATCAGCATCGCCTTTCCGCTGATCCGCTTCGACGAAACGCGCAAGTCGGAATATGTCCGGCTGCTGACCGCCGCGGGACGCGCCGCTTCGACGGCCTTTGGATATGGCTGACATCCCTCACCCCACCGCTGCGCGCCATTGATGCGCATAGGCGCGCAGCGACTCGGCGCTGGCGGGTGGGGGCCGGGGCGTGCTGCGTGCGGCCGCCGCGTCGGGCAGGCACAGAAGCGCCGCGCCGACCGAGGTGCCGGTGGCCGAGGCCGCGGTTTCGACGCCCTTGCCGCGCAAGGCCGACAGCATGTCGAGAAAGTCGCCGTTTCGCGCGAAGGGCCCCTCGACGATCGTGGGCCCCTGCGCCCCGACCAGATCGAGGCAGGTCGCCGTCATCAGCGCCAGATACCAGGACAGGGCGACCATGCGCTGCCCCTCGGTCGCCGGCCGGCGGGTCCATCCCATCTTGCGGCCCCGGAACGGGCCCGAGCCCGGCTCGACCGCCGGCAGGATCATCAGGCCGGCATCCAGCACGGCGGCGCGATCCGCGTCGCAAGGCTGGGCCGTGCTGCCGGCGCGGATGATTTCGAATTCGCGCCCGCCCATGAACCGGGCCGAGGGCACGGGTCGGCCAAGCGCGCTGACATTGACCAGGACGTCGCGCGCAGGGTCCAGCCGTTCACCCGCGCCGCCCACCGCCATGGCCACCACCCAGGTGCCGGTCGAGACCACCGCGAAGGGCGCCTGCCGCGCCAGCACATGCGGGAAAAGCGAGGCGTTGCTGTCATGGATGCCGACCGCGACCGGGGTGCCGGCGGGAATGCCGGTCCAGCCCGCGACCTCGGGCGACAGCCCGCCCAGCACCTCGTTCGAGCGGCGCGCGGGCGCGAAGCGGCCGGCCAGCCCCAGCCGCTCGACCAGCGGCGAGAAACGGCCCTGCCACGGATCCCAGAGATCGGTGTGGCAACCGAGCGAGGTCATGTCCGAGGCCAGTTCGCCGGTCAGCCGCAAGCCCCAATATTGCGGATAGGTCACGACATGCGCGACGCGCCCGGCAAGTTCGGGATGGGCGGCCAGCAGCCAGTGAAGCTGCGCGCCGAGGTTCAGCCCCAGCGGCAGCCGGGGCGAGCCGGTCAGCGCGAAATCCGGCCGGATCGCGTCATAGCGCGCTGCCAGCGCATCCGGCCCGGAATGTTCGTAATCCAGCATCGGCGCCGCCACCCGGCCCTGCCGGTCCAGCAGCACGGCCGCAGCGCCATGGGTGGTGATCGAGATCGCATCCACGCCATGCTCGGCCTGGAAGGCCGCCAGATGCGTCAGGAAGAACCGCCAATGCCCATCCAGATCGACATGAGGCCAGGGCGGGCCGGGCAAGGAACGGTTCGGGCGAGTGACGACGGCGATCTCGGCCAGCGTCCCGCCATCGACCAGCGCCAGCTTGGCATTGGTCTTGCCGATGTCGATGACGGCGACATGGGTCATGGCAGGTGGAACACCGGGATCAGGGGCACTGCCACCGGCTCGTCGTCGGGACGGGTTTCCATGATGTCGGCCATATGCGCCCACCAGCGCCGCATCACCGGATGCGCCGGCAGATCGTCCATGCCGTGATCGTCCGGGCGCCAGAGCACCGCGAACAGCGCATCGGTTTCGGGGTCGAGATGGATCGAATAGTCCTGCACCCCCGCCTGCTTCAGCAAGACCACGAGTTCGGGCCAGATCGCGTCATGGCGGCGGCGGTATTCCTCGGCCATGCCGGGCTTCAGCATCATCCGGAAAGCATGTTTCTGCATCACCGCCTCCGCGCCATGGCCCATAGCCGCGGGAGGGCGATGACCGCGATCAGCAGCGCGCCGGTGACGATGGACATGACGATGCCGGGAACGTTCAGCAGGCCCAGGCCGAAGGTCACCAGCCCCATCACCAGCGCCGCCAGCACCACGCCCAGGACGCTGCCCGAACCGCCCAGGATGCTGACCCCGCCCAGCACGACGATGGTCACCACCTCGAGCTCGAAGCCGGCGGCGATCGAGGGCCGGGTCGAGCCCAGCCGCGAGGTCAGGCAGATCGCGGCGATGCCGCTCATCAGCCCGGTGAGCAGGAACAGGACGAAGCGGACGCGCTCGACCCGGATGCCCGAGAAGCGCGCGGCGGTGGCGTTGTTGCCGATGGCATAGACCATGCGGCCGAAGCTGGTGCGGTGCAGCAGGATGCCGAAGACCAGCGCGGCCAGGGCGAAGATCACCAGCTCGACCGTGATGACCCAGAAGACATAGCCCTGCCCGAACCAGGCGAAGCTCTCGGGATAGCCGGTGAAGGCGCCGTCGCCCAGCACGATATAACTGACGCCGCGAAACAGGCTCATCGTGCCGATGGTCACGACGATGGAGGGCAGGCCGAAGCCCGCGACCAGAAGCCCGTTGAACGCCCCGCAAAGCAGACCCGTCCCCAGCCCAAGCAGGACCAGCACCGGGGTCGAGGCGCCTGCCGTCATCGCCAGGCCCATCACCGTCGAGGCCAGCGCGATGATTGCACCCACGGAAAGGTCGATCTCGCCGGCGACGATCAGCATGGCCATGGCGAAGGCGATCATCGCCTTTTCGGTGAAGTTGAAGCTGGCGTCCGACAGGTTCCACGGATCGAGGAAATAGGGCGAGGCCAGCGTGTTCAGGATGAAGATGGCGATGGCGACGACCAGCAGCAGCGCCTCCCAGCTTTTCAGCGCGCGCGCGGCGGGGCTGGTCAGGCGGTCGGGAATGTGGCGTCCGTTGATCGCGGTGGTCATGTCCGATGCTCCGCCTGTTTCAGGATGATGCGGCCGGGATCGCGGCGGCTGGCCGCGTTGAAGGCGATGGCCAGAAGGATCGCGCTTCCCGAGATCGCCATCTGCCAGAAGGGCGAGATGCCGACGACCGGCAGCGCGTTCTTGATGATGCCCAGGAACAGCGCGCCCATGACCGCCCCGGCGACCGAGCCCGCGCCGCCCGCGATGGCGATGCCCCCGATCACGCAGGCCGCGACCACGTCAAGCTCGAACCCCGCGGCGATGTCGACATAGGCCACGGCATAGCGCGCAACCCAGAGATAGCCGGTCAGCCCGGCCAGCGCGCCGGAAAGCACGAAGGCCGCGCATTGCGTGCGCCCGACCGAGATGCCGGTATAGACCGCGGCATGGGGATTGCCGCCGACCGCGTAGAAGGCACGGCCCAGCGGCGTCCGCGTCAGCAGCAGCGCCATGGCCGCGATGCCGGCAAGGCCGATCCAGGCCATGACCGGCAGGCCCAGGACGACGGTGCGGGGGAATGTCTTGAACGCATCGCTCATCTGATGGGCGTTGATCCAGGCGCCGCCGGTCATCAGGAAGATCGAGCCGCGATAGATCGTCATCGTGCCCAGCGTGACGACGATGGACGGAATGCCCAGCCGCCAGACCAGCAGCCCGTTCACCGCCCCCAGCGCCGCGCCCAGCAGGACCACCGCCAGCAGGATCACCGGCAAGGGCACCCCGGCCCCGTTCATCAGCGCCGCGACCATGCCGCACAGCGCCAGGTTGGCCGCGACCGACAGGTCGATGCATTTCGTCAGGATCACCGCCATCTGACCCAGCGCCAGCAGGATCAGCGGCGAGGTATCGGTCAGCACCCGCGCCAGGTTGCGCGGCGCGACGAAGCCGGGAAAGCGGCTGGCGATGGCGGCCAGCAGCGCCAGAATGGCCAGGGCCAGGATGGTCTCGCGCGATTTCAGCATGCTCATGCGGCTTCTCCTTCGCCGGGGCGCGGGGCATCGCGGTCCAAGCCGACCGCGGCGCGCACCAGGTTTTCCGGCGTCATGCGCTCGCCCGCGAACTCGCCGGCGATGCGGCCCTCGCGCATGACGATGACGCGGTCGGACATGCCCAGCACCTCGGGGATCTCGCTGCTGACCATGATCACCGACAGGCCCTGCGCCGCCAGTTCGGACATGAAGTCATGCACGGCGGCCTTGGAGCCGATGTCGATGCCCTTGGTCGGCTCGTCCAGGATGATGACGCGCGGCCGCGTGGCCAGCCATTTGGCGATGACGACCTTCTGCTGGTTGCCGCCCGACAGCAGCGCCACGTCCTGATCGAGGCTCGCCGCCCGCAGGTCCAGCCGCTGGGTGTATTCGCGGGCCAGCGCGAATTCCTCGGCCAGCCGCAGGAAGCCCGCCCGGCTGGTGCGCGCCAGCGACGGCAGGGTGACGTTCTGAAAGATCGGCAGGCCCTTCACGGCGCCTTGCCGGCCGCGATCCTCGGGCACATAGACGATGCCGGCCTCGACGGCCTGCGCGGTCGAGCGGATGACCCGCACCTTGCCCTCGATCCGGCAGGCGCCTTTCGAGGGCCGGGTGATGCCGAACAGCGCCTGCATCACCTCGGAACGTCCGGCGCCGACCAGCCCGTAAAGGCCCAGGATCTCGCCGCGGCGCAGGGTGAAGGTGATGTCCGCGAACTCGGTCGGGTGGCTGTAGCCTGCCACGGTCAGCACCGGCTCGCCGATCCGGGCCGGGCGTTTGGGATAGATCTGATCGACCGGGCGGCCGACCATCATCCGCACCAGATCGGCCTCGGTCACATCCTCCATCTGCCCCTGGTCGACGAACTGGCCGTCGCGGAACACGGTCCAGCGGTCGGCGATGCGGAAGATCTCGTCGAACTTGTGGCTGATGAACAGGATCGCCTTGCCCTGCGCCCTGAGCTTGTCCACCAGCTCGTAAAGCTCGGCGATCTCCTTGTGCGACAGCGCGGCGGTCGGCTCGTCCATGATGACGACGCGGGCGTCGATGGAAAGGGCGCGGGCGATGGCGACCAGGTGCTTGCTGGCGATGCCCAGGTCGCGCAGCCGCGCCGCCGGGTTCAAATCGGCGCCGATGCCGGCCAGGATGGCGCGGGCGCGGGCGCGCATGGCGCGCCGGTCGATCAGGCCCCAGCGGTTGCGGGGCGCATGGCCGATGAAGATGTTCTCGGCCACCGTCAGCTCGTCGAACAGCACGGTTTCCTGATGGATCGCCGTCACCCCCGCCGCGCCCGCCGCCTGGGCGGTGGGAAAGGCGACGGGCTGGCCATCCACCAGGATCTCGCCCTCGTCGGGCTGGTAGATGCCGGTCAGGATCTTGACGATGGTGGACTTGCCCGCGCCGTTCTCGCCGATCAGCGCCGTCACCTGGCCGGGGTAGAGATCGAGCCGCACCCCGTCGAGCGCGCGCACGCCGGGAAATGTCTTGACGATGCCGCGCAGCGACAGCACCGGGGCCGCGCCGTCCTGCGGCCGATACTCAGCCTGCATGATCACATCCTTTAAGGCGGGGTTCCCCGGCACGCCCTGCGCACCGGGGGCATTCCGGCGGTCAGAAGATCGAGCTGAACTGGTCGATGTTGCCGGCATCGTAGACGAAGGGGTCGGCCATGGCGGCCTCGGTGTTCTCGTCCAGCGTGATCTCGCCCATGCGGCCGATCGGGATGGTGGCGCCCGGCTCGGCCTTGGCGTCGCCCTTGGCCAGGTGATAGGCGGCCATGGTCGCCGAATAGCCCAGGTCGATCGGGTTCCAGATCGCGAAGCTCTTCGATGCTCCCGATTTGACGTGCCCCGCCATTTCCGACGGCAGGCCCAGGCCGGTGACGTTCACCTCGCCGATCTTGCCTGCATCGGTGACGGCCTGCGCCGCGGCGACGATGCCCACCGAGGTCGGGGCGATGATCGCCCTGAGGTTCGGATAGGTCTGCATCAGGCCCTGCGCCTCGCGATAGGACTTGTCGGCCAGGTCGTCGCCATAGACCGTCCCCACCACCTTGACGTTCGGGTAGTCGCCCGCGACCTTGTTCATCTCGGCGATCCAGGTGTTCTGGTTGGTCGAGGTGGTGGTGGCCGAAAGCACCGCGACCTCGCCGCCCTCGGGCGGCAGGTGATCGGCGGCCAGCTTGATGATCGTGTTGCCGATCAGCGGCGCGGAGGACGGGTTCAGCTGCATCTGGCGCCCCGCCGGCGCGACGCCGGAATCCCAGCTGATGACGGTGATGCCGCGCTGCATGGCCTTTTTCAGCGTGGGCACCAGCGCATCGGTGTCATTGGCGCTGATGGCGATGGCGTCGACCCTTTGCGCGATCAGGCTGTTGATGACCTCGATCTGGCCCTCGGCCGTGGTGTCGGTCGGGCCGGTATAGATGATCTCGACATCGCCGAGCTCGGTCGCGGCTTCCTGGGCACCCTTGTTGGCCGCCTCGAAAAAGCCGATGCCAAGCGCCTTGGCCACCAGCGCGATGCGCAGATTCTCGGCTTGGGCGGTGCCGGTCATCAGCGCGCCGGCGATGGCGGCTGTGGTCAGGATCTTGCTCATAATGCTCATGTCTTCCTCCCCTATGAGCGGTGTCGCGCCTTACTCCTCGGCGCGTTTCTTCCTGTTCGACGCCGCCGGCTCGACCACGATCAGGCGGATCTCGGCCGCCTCCAGCATCTTGGCGGCGCGGTCCTCGATCCCGTCATCGGTGATGACGGTGTGGATGCGCGTCAGCGGGCAGAGCAGCAGGCTGGAACGCTGGCGGAACTTCGAGCTGTCGGCCAGCACCACCAGCTCGTCGGCCTGGTCGATCAGCTTCTGCTCGGCTTGGACCAGCAGCGGATCGCCCTCCATCAGCCCCAGCGGCCCCAGGCCGCGGCAACCCATGAACATCAGCCGGGCATAGAAATGGTTGCTGCCGTCCTCGTCGAAGGGCGACAGGATGATGTTCTGTTCGCGATAGATGGCGCCCGCCGGAACCAGCACGGTGTTCTTGGAATGCTTGAGCAGGTGCTCGGCGATGGGAAAGCTGTTGGTAAAGACCTGCAGCCGCCGGGTAGACAGCGGATGCACCATCTGGAAGGTGGTGGTGCCGCCGTTGATGATGATGGCATCGCCATCCTGGCACAGCTCGACCGCCGCCTGGGCGATTGCGCGTTTCTGAGCGATATTGATCGTCTGATCGACCGCGAAGGGTCGCGCATTGATCCCGGCGAATTGCGGCGGCGCAATGGCCTCGGCCCCGCCGCGCACCCGCCGCAGCTTCTTGCCGACATGCAGCTGGGCAATGTCGCGCCGCACCGTCGCCTCGGAAGCGCCGGTCAGCGCACAGAGATCGGCGACGGTCACGACCGGCCGTTCCTGCACGGCGGACAGAATGATGCGGTGGCGCTCGGATTCCAGCATATCTCACTCCCTTGGCGACTCAGTTTCCATCATTTACGCGCATTGTCAATCAATTTTGATCGCATTCTCCGGTATTGATGCGGGATTATGATCGAATATGACTGAAAATGATTGACGGCAAGGCCGCCGCAGGGTTATGTGCATCCTGACCGCGCGGCAAGCCGCCGCCCGCAAGGGGAGGATCGCATGACCACGACAATGACCGCCAACCGCTTGGAAAACCTGTGGGATGATGCCAGGGCGGCATCCATGAGCGAATCGGAAAAACTGCTTTATCGCTCGAACCTGCTCGGCTCGGACAAGCGCGTCACCAATTACGGCGGCGGCAACACCTCGGCCAAGGTGATCGAGACCGATCCGCTGACCGGCGAACCCGTCGAGGTGCTTTGGGTCAAGGGCTCGGGCGGCGATATCGGCTCGATGAAGATGGATGGTTTCGCCACGCTCTACATGGACCGGCTGCAGGCGCTGAAGGGCAAGTATCGCGGCCCCGCGCATGAGGACGAGATGGTCGGCTACCTGCCCCATTGCACCTTCGGGCTGAACCCGCGCGCCGCCTCGATCGACACGCCGCTGCATGCCTATGTGCCCCGCCGCCATGTCGATCACGTGCATTCCGACGCGATCATCGCCATCGCGGCCTCGGTCGATTCCAGGGCCCTGACGGCCGAGATCTTCGGCGACGAGATCGGCTGGCTGCCCTGGAAGAAGCCGGGCTACGAGCTGGGCCTGTGGCTGGAGCGATTTGCCGCCGAGAACCCGCAGGCCAAGGGCTGCGTGCTGGAAAGCCACGGCCTGTTCACCTGGGCCGACGATGCCAGGGAATGCTATCTGACCACCCTGTCGGTGATCAACCGCGCGGCCGAATGGCTGGAGCGGAAATCGGCAGGCAAGCCCGCCTTTGGCGGCGCCTGCCGCCCCACCCTGCCCGCGGCGCAGCGACGCGAGATCGCCGCTCGGCTGATGCCGGCGATCCGCGGCCTGATTTCCCAGGACCGCCACAAGGTCGGCCATTTCGACGATCAGCCCGCGGTGCTGGAGTTTGTCGGCTCGACCATGCTGGAGGGGCTGGCGCCCCTGGGCACCTCCTGCCCGGACCATTTCCTGCGCACCAAGATCCGGCCGCTGGTCGTCGATTTCGACCCCGCCAACCCGGATCTGGACGCGACCATCGCCGGCCTTGAAAAGGCCGTCGCCGATTACCGCGCCGATTACACCGCCTATTACGACCGCTGCAAGCACCCCGACAGCCCCGCGCTGCGCGACCCCAATGCCGTGGTCTACCTGGTGCCGGGCGTCGGCATGATCACCTTTGCGCTGGACAAGGCCACGGCGCGCATCTCGGCCGAGTTCTACGTCAACGCCATCAACGTCATGCGCGGGGCCAGCGCGGTGTCCACCTATCAGGGCCTGCCCGAGCAGGAAGCCTTCGACATCGAATACTGGCTGCTGGAGGAGGCGAAGCTGCAGCGGATGCCAAAGCCGAAATCGCTTGCCGGCCGGGTGGCGCTGGTCACCGGCGGCGCGGGCGGCATCGGCGCCGCCACGGCCGAGCGTTTCCTGCGCGAAGGCGCCTGCGTGATGCTGGCCGATATCGATGCCGATGCCCTCAGGCGCGCGCATGACGGGCTGGCCGGCAGCTTCGGCCCCGACGCGATCCGCTCGGTTTCCGTGAACGTCACCGACGAGAACCAAGTCGCAAGCGCCTATGCCGAAACGGCGGTCGAGTTCGGCGGCATCGACATCCTGGTGTCGAATGCCGGCATCGCCTCTTCGGCCCCGGTCGAGGAAACCTCGCTGGCGTTGTGGAACAAGAACATGGACATCCTCTCCACCGGCTATTTCCTGGTTTCACGCGAGGCGTTCCGCCTGTTCCGCATCCAGAAGATCGGCGGCTCGGTGATCTTCGTCGCCTCCAAGAACGGTCTGGCGGCCAGCCCCAATGCCAGCGCCTATTGCACCGCCAAGGCGGCCGAGATCCATCTGGCCCGCTGTCTGGCCCTGGAAGGGGCCGAGGCGGGGATCCGCGTCAACGTGGTGAACCCCGACGCCGTGCTGCGCGGCTCGCGCATCTGGGAGGGCGAGTGGCTGGACCAGCGCGCCTCGACCTATGGCACCGACAAGGAGGGGCTCGAGGAGATGTATCGCCAGCGGTCGATGCTGAAACGCTCGGTCCTGCCCGAGGACATTGCCGAGGCCGCCTATTTCCTTGCCAGCGATCTTTCCGCGAAATCGACCGGCAATATCCTGAACGTGGACGCCGGCAACGTCCAGGCTTTCACCCGGTGACGACCATGATCGAGAAAACCGTGATCGAGGCGGAAAACGCCGTCCGCGAGGCCGATCTGCAGGCCGATTACCAGGCCCTTGGCGCTCGTCTTGCGCGCCGGGGCGTCGATATCGAGGCGTTGACCGCCCGCGCCATGTCCTTCGGCGTCGCCATCCCCAGCTGGGGGACCGGCACCGGCGGCACCCGCTTCGCCCGGTTTCCCGGCGAGGGCGAGCCGCGCGGCATCATGGACAAGCTGGACGATTGCGGCACCATCCACCAGCTCACCGCCGCGACGCCGCGGGTCAGCCTGCATATCCCCTGGGACAGGGAAGACCCGTCGCTGCTGCGCGAAAAGGCCGAGGAGGTCGGGCTGGGCTTCGACGCCATGAACTCGAACACCTTCCAGGACCAGCCCGGGCAGGCGCGCAGCTACAAGTTCGGCTCGCTCTCGCATACCGACCCGGAGACGCGCCGGCAGGCGGTCGAGCACAACCTGGAATGCATCGAGATCGGCCGGGCCATCGGATCCAGGGCACTGACCGTCTGGATCGGCGACGGCTCGAACTTTCCCGGCCAGACCTCGCTGTCGCGGCAGTTCGACCGCTATCTCGACTCGATGAAGGCGATCTATGCCGGGCTGCCCGAGGACTGGCGGATCTTTTCCGAGCACAAGATCTATGAGCCGGCCTTCTATTCGACCGTCGTGCAGGACTGGGGCACCAGCCTGATGACCGCGCAGGAGCTGGGTCCGCAGGCGCAATGCCTGGTGGACCTGGGCCATCACGCCCCGAACGTCAATATCGAGATGATCGTGGCCCGGCTGGTGCGGGCCGGCAAGCTGGGCGGCTTCCATTTCAACGACAGCAAATATGGCGACGACGACCTGGACAGCGGCACCATCGAGCCCTTCCGCCTGTTCCTGGTCTTCAACGAACTGGTCGAGCTGGAGGACACGCCCGGCCTCGACCTGGCCCATATGATCGACCAGAGCCACAATGTCACCGATCCGATCGAAAGCCTGATCGTCTCGGCCGGCGAGATCCAGCGCGCCTTCGTGCAGGCTTCGCTGGTCGACCGCGCGGCGCTGGAGGGCTTCCGGGCGGAAAACGATGCGCTGATGGCGGCGGCGACGCTGCGCGCGGCCTTCCGCACCGATGTCGAGCCGATCCTGCAAATGGCACGGCTGCGCGCCGGCGCGGCCATCGATCCGGTCGCGACCTTCCGCGCCTCGCGCTATCGCGCCCGCGTCGCCGCCCAGAGACCCAAGGCCGTGTCCGGGGGCGGAGGCATCGTCTGACTTCACCTCGATCCGCCCACAAAGGACGAACGCGAGACCTCCCCCCAGGCTCAGCCAATAGACTGCCAGTATTCCGATATTCGGAACATCTGTTCACCGAAGCAGCTGTATATGCTTGCTTATTCCTCCAAACATTCGGGTAGCTGGGCCCGTCGCCGCCCTGTGGCAGGGTCCGGTGATTTTGGCGAACCTTCCGGCCTCGTTCTGCGCCGGCGCACCGGCGACCAGCAGGGCGCCGAGGATCAGCGCGACTGGTATGGTCCTGCGGATCGGACATCCCCCGCCCGACTCTGGCGCGAATCATCCGGCTCCGCGCGGCGGCGGAGACCCGGTTTCCATATAGCCGCGGGCTGTTTCCGCCATTCGTCCTCCCTGTATCCGTGTGTTTCCGGAAAAACCGAATTTGTAACGAAGCATTTCTCGTCGCCTTTCAGAAACAATTCCTTACAAAACTCTGCGTGCGTCCGGACGATTGATGGGCATCATGGTTTCGGGTGGCGGCAGGACGCCGCCCAAAGACAGGTGACAGGACGCGAAGATGGCCAGCAAGACCCTAGCCGAAGCCCGGCGGCGCATGACGCCTTGCGCGCCGCGCGGCGACGCGCAGGCCGATGCCGGCGCGGCGCGGATGGTGTCGTCCAGCCTGATCGGGTTCGGCGGCGAAAGCCTGGTCTTTCGGCTGGGCCATGTTCGCGGCGGCCTGCTGGACCTAGTGCCGAATCCGGCCGTCGCCGACGCCCTTTGCGACGGCCTTCCACTGGCCGGCGCGTCTCGGGAAGGGCGGGCCGGATGACGCTGGGCCACGACCACGACTGGCCGACAAGGCTGTTCGGCGCGCTCATCTGGTTCGCCATGACGCTGGCGCTCAGCGTCGAACTCGGCGCCCTTGTCGGCTGGGCCTTCGGCCATGCCGGGCGCGGCGCCGCCATCGGCGGGCTGCTGAACGGGCTGTTCTGGCTCTGGGTGCTCTGGGACAGCGCGGAGAACCGGCGATGAAACCGCCCCCTCCCGCCCCGGCGCAACCTGTGGCAGGCTGAACCGAACCAATCCGTTTTCGACCAGGGATTATCCGCATGAACTTTCGCTCGTTTCTTCTGGGCCTCGTCCTGGCCGCCCTTTCCGTTGCGGGGCAGGCCGAAGCCCAGCAGCCGCCGGCATCCGGCCCGAAGGAAGTCGGCGTCGTCGCGGTCAAGGCCGAATCCGTGCCGCTGGTCAGCACCCTGCCCGGCCGGGCCGTGGCGCGCGACGCGGTGGATATCCGCCCGCGGGTGGACGGTTTCGTGACCGAGGTGCTTTACAATCCCGGCCAGCCGATCAAGGCGGGCGATCCGATGTTCCGGATCGACCCGACCACCTACGAGGCCGCGGTCGAGGAGGCGCGCGCCAATCTCGCTTCCGCCAAGGCGGCCGTGCCGCAGGCCGAGGCCGCCTATGAACGGGCGCGCAGGCTGCAGGGCTCGGGCTCGACCCAGGCGGCGCTGGAACAGGCCCAGGCCACGATGGAGCAGGCGCAGGCCGCTGCCACTGCGGCCGAGGCCGCGCTGAAGCTGGCCGAAACGCAGCTGTCCTGGACCACGATCGCCAGCCCGCTGGACGGGCTGCCCTCGGTCGCCGCGGTCTCACCGGGCGACCTGGTGACCTCGGGGCAAAGCGACGCGCTGGCGACGGTGACACAGCTCGACCCGATCGACGTGGACATGTACGAACCCTCGGCCCGGCTGCAGCGCATCCGCGACCGCATCGAGTCGGGCCAGATCGAGATGAGCCAGACGCTGAAGGCGCAGCTGACGCTGGAGAACGGCGCGACCTATGCCGCCACCGGCGAGATGGTGGCGCCGGGCTATACCGTCTCGACCTCGACCGGGGCCATCGACTTCCGCTTCCGCTTCGACAACCCCGAGCGCCGCATCCTGCCCGGCATGTTCGTGCGCGGGACCATCGAGATCGGCCGGATCCAGGCGATTCTGGTGCCGCAGATGGCCGCGACGCGCAGCCGCGACGGCACGCTGTCGGCCTGGGTGGCCGAGGATGGCAAGGCCGCGAAGCGCGTGCTGACCGAGGAGGGCGTGCATCAGAACAGCTGGATCGTCACCGCCGGGCTGCAAGCCGGCGACGCGCTGATCGTGAACGGCATCACCGGCCTGGCCGAGGGCGCCGAGATCGCCGCCACCCCGGTCGAGATCGACGAGAACGGCGTGGTCCGCGACCTGCCGGCGACGCAGGCGGAGTAATCCGATGGCCCGTTTCTTCATCCACCGGCCGGTCTTTGCCTGGGTTCTGGCCATCATCACCATGCTGGCCGGCGTCTATGGCCTGTCCAGCCTGCCCATCGCGCAATATCCCGACATCGCGCCGACCACCGTGCGCATCAGCGCCACCTATACCGGCGCCTCGCCCGACATCGTCGAGAACTCGGTGACCTCGATCATCGAGGACGGCATGACCGGCCTTGACGGCTTGACCTACATGACCTCGACCTCGTCGCAGGGGTCGAGCTCGATCCAGCTGACCTTCGACGACAGCGTGGACCCGGACATCGCCCAGGTGCAGGTGCAGAACAAGCTGCAGCTGGTGACCTCGCAACTGCCCGACGCCGTGCAGAGCCGGGGGGTCTCGGTCACGCGCTCGACCTCGTCGATCCTGCTGGTGGGGGCGCTGACCTCGACCGACGGCAGCATGACCTCGCTGGAACTGGGCGATCTGGTCGCGCAGGTCATCGAGGACCCGGTCAAGCGCACCGCCGGCGTCGGCTCGATCAACAGCTTCGGCTCGGGCTATGCGATGCGGATCTGGCTCGATCCCGACCGGATGCTGCAATACCAGGTCACGCCCTCGGACGTGGTCTCGGCGGTCAGCGAACAAAACACCAACGTCACCGTGGGCAGCCTCGGCAGCCAGCCGACGATCAAGGGCCAGCAGCTGAACGTGCCGCTTTCGGCGCAGTCGCAGCTGACCTCGGTGCGCGAGTTCGAGCGCATCCTGCTGCGCACCGACAGCGACGGCGCCACGGTGTTCCTGGGCGACGTGGCCGATATCGAGATCGGGCAGGAGGATTACGGCTCGTCCTCGCGCTACAACGGCATGCCGGCGGCGGGGTTCGGCGTGAACCTGGCCACGGGCGCGAACGCCGTCGATACGGCCGCCGCCGTGCGCAACGTGCTGGACGGGCTGCAAGCCTCGCTGCCGGCCGGGGTGCAGATCGTCTATCCCTACGACACCTCGCCCTTCGTCGAGGAATCCATCAACCAAGTCTATCACACGCTGATCGAGGCGGTGGTGCTGGTCTTCCTGGTGATCCTGGTCTTCCTGCAAAGCTGGCGCGCGACGCTGATCCCGACGCTGGCGATCCCGGTGGTGCTGCTGGGCACCTTCGGGGTGCTGTCCTTCTTCGGCATGTCGATCAACACCCTGACCATGTTCGCCATGGTGCTGGCCATCGGCCTTCTGGTCGACGACGCCATCGTCGTGGTCGAGAATGTCGAGCGGGTGATGGAGGAGGAAGGCATCGGCCCGGTCGAGGCGACCGAGAAGAGCATGGACGAGATTTCCTCGGCGCTGATCGGCATCGTGCTGGTGCTGTCGGCGGTGTTCCTGCCGATGGCCTTCATGTCCGGCTCGACCGGGGTGATCTATCGGCAGTTCTCGGTCACGATCATCTCGGCCATGGTGCTGTCGCTGGGCGTCGCGCTGATCCTGACCCCGGCCATGTGCGCCACGCTGCTGAAGCCGCGCGGCCATGGCGGCGGCATCGCGCCCGCGCGCTGGTTCAACCGCAGCCTGGACCGCGCCACGAACGGCTATGCCGGGGTGGTGGGCGCCTTCGTGCGCCGGCCCTTCCGCTTCCTGGTCGTGCTGCTGGCCTTCGGCGCCGGGGCATACATGCTCTATCAGAAGCTGCCCGGCTCGTTCCTGCCGTCCGAGGACCAGGGCGTGCTGATGGTCATGGTCGAGACCCCCGAGGGCTCGACCGCCGAGCGCACAAGGGCGCTGGTCGAGGAGGTCGAGCAATATGTGCTGGGCGAGGAAAGCGACACCGCCGAAAGCGTCTTCGCGGCGCTCGGCTTCGGCTTCGGCGGCTCGGGCGCGCGCAACGCGATGATCTTCATCAAGCTCAGGGATTTCGACCAGCGCGAGGGTTTCGACGCCGCCTCGATGGCGACGCGGGGCAACATGAAGTTCATGTCGAACAAGAACGGACAGGTGTTCTTCATGCAGCCGCCGGCCATCCAGGGGATGGGCAATACCGCCGGCTTCACCATGCAACTGATCGACCAGGCGGGCAACGGGCAGGAGGCGCTGGCCGCGGCCGCCGACGAACTGGTCCGGCAGGCGACGCAGGACGGCCGCGTCACCAGCCTGCAGGGCAATGACGCGCCCTTCGAGACCTCGCGTCGCATCGACATCGACCAGCAGAAGGCCGCGGCCTATGGCCTGTCGATCTCGGACCTGAACACCACGCTGTCGGTGATCTTCGCCAGTGCGAACGTCAACGATTTCTCGCTGGGGGCCGAGCTGCGCCCGGTGATCGTCCAGGGCGCGGCGGGGGCGCGGATGCAGTCCGACGACATCGAGAAATGGTATGTCAGGAACAGCGACGGCGACATGGTGTCCTTCGCCGCCTTCACCGCGCAGGAATGGGACCAGCAGGCGCAGAGCCTGGCGCGCTATGGCGGCACCCGTTCGATGGAGATTTCCGGCGCCGCGGCGCAGGGCGTCTCCTCGGGCACCGCGATGGAGGTGATGGAGGAACTGGTCGCCGGCATGGATGGCGGCTACGGCACCGCCTGGACCGGGCTGTCCTATCAGGAGCGGCTGTCGGGCAACCAGGCGCCCATGCTGTTCGCGCTGTCGGCCCTGGTGGTGTTCCTTGCGCTGGCGGCGCTTTACGAAAGCTGGTCGGTGCCGCTTTCAGTGATGATGACCGTGCCCATCGGCATCGTCGGCGCCATGGCGGCGGCGCTGGCCTTCGGCCAGTCGAACGACGTCTATTTCAAGGTCGGCCTGCTGACCACCATCGGGCTTGCGGCGCGCAACGCCATCCTGATCGTGGAATTCGCCGAGATGCTGCACCGGCAGGGCAAGCCGCTGCTGGAGGCCGCGGTCGAGGCATCGCGCATGCGGCTGCGTCCGATCCTGATGACCACGCTGGCCTTCATGCTGGGCGTCCTGCCCCTGGCGCTGGCCAGCGGCGCGGGCGCGGCGGCGCAGCACTCCATCGGCATCGGCGTGCTGGGCGGGATCGCGGCCTCGGCGGTGATAGGCATCTTCCTCGTCGCCGTCTTCTACGTCGCGGTCCTCAGGACCGTGCAGCATTTCACCAGCAAGAGAGCCAAGACGTGATTTCCCCTTCCCGATTCCTCGGCCCGGCGCTGCTGCTTCTGGCGGCGGGCTGCACGGCCGTCGGCCCCGATCCCAACGACCGACCCGCAATCCCCGTGCCCGCGACCTTCGCCGAAGGCGCGACCGCATCCGCCGGCAAGGTCGCCAACCGCGCCTTCTGGGCCGAATATCGCGACCCGGTGCTGAACGAGCTGATCGCGCGCGGGCTGAAGCAGAACCTGGACGAGGCCGCCGCGCGCGAGCGCATCCGCGCCGCCGCCGCCGACCTGCGCGGCACCGGGGTGCTGGCGGCGCAGACATCCGGCTCGGCCGATGCGTCGCGCGAACGCGGCTCCACGGCGGGCGCGGCGGTGCAGAACGTTACCACCTCCAGCCTCGGCGCGAATTTCGTCTTCGACCTGTTCGGCGGCGCCCGGCGCCAAAGGCAGGGCGCGGCGGCCAGCCTCGAGGCCGCCAAGGCGGATCTGGGCACCGCCCGGCTGGCCTGGATCGCCGAGCTGATCGATGCCTATAGCGACGCGCGCTATTACCAGCAGGCCCTGGCGCTGACGCGGCAGACGGTTTCGAGCCGCGAGGAAACCGTCCGCATCACCCGCGAGCAGCGCGAATTCGGCGTGGTCAGCGAGTTCGACATGGCCCAGGCCGAGGCGCTGCTGGCTGCCGCGCGGGCCGAGATCCCCGGCTATCAGGCGCAGTTCGACGCGCAGGTGTTCAGCATCGCGACGCTGCTCAACGAACCGGCCAGCTCGGTTCAGGCGCAGATGCAGCGCGGCTCGGGCCAACTCCGCATTCCCGGCAGCGCCCACGCCGGCGTGCCGGCAGACCTCTTGCGCAACCGGCCCGATGTGCGCTCGGCCGAATACGACCTGGCCGCGGCGCTGGCGGCGGTGGGGGTGGCGACGGCCGACCTGCTGCCCTCGCTGACGCTGACGGGTTCGGTCAGCGAAAGCGGCGGGGCGAAGACCTGGGGCTTCGGCCCGGTGATCTCGTTTCCGGTGCTGAACCAGGGCGCGCTGCAGGCCACCCGCGCGCGGCGCATCGCCGAGGGGCGCGAGGCCGAGATCGCCTGGCGGGCCAGCGTGTCGCAGGCGGTCGAGGACGTGCAGGTCGCGCAATCGAACCTGCGCCGCTATCGCCAGCAGGCCGCGGCGCTGGAAGGCGCGGCAGCGGCCTATGACCGGGCCTATCGGCTGGCCCGGACCAGCTTTGCCGAGGGCGGGCTGGCGCTTCTGGACCTGCTCGATTCCGACCGCTCGACGGCCAGCGCCCGGCTCTCGGCCGCCTCGGCCCGCAACCAGGCCGCCAAGGAATGGGCGGCGCTGCAGATCGCCACGGGCGCCGGTGCCGGCGAGGTGGTGCTGGTCAGGCGCTAGCGCCGCCGCCGAATGGTGAGTTGATCTGCGCGTGATGCCATCGCTTTGCGAGTCTTCCGGACTGCGCTGCGCAAATGGCCTGATGGGATGCACGGTGCAGGTCTGCTGAACCCACCGCCTGGGGCCCGGAGTCTGTTCGGTGACGGCCCTGGACAGCAGCCAGATGGCCACGGCCCGCCGGCGGAATGCCGGCGGAACGACCGCAAATGCCCGGCGCGACGGGCCCAAGCCGCCCTCTGATGGTCCTGACGCAGCTGAACCTGGCCGCGACCCCCGCCATGGCGGGACCCGCCGGGCGCTGCGGGCAGGCCGACCGGCGCTGTGCGGTCAAGACCGAGGCGGTGGGGCAGCCCGCCGTCCCCGACAGCAGTGAACAGACCCGCGAAGGCCCCAAGGTCGGCAATGTCGTGACGGCGGCCCGCACTGAAGGGTGCCAAGGCGCGCAAGCTGGCAAGGCCGGCGACCGGAGCGCCCGGTCGCCGCCTGTTTCGTTCAGCGCCCGGAATAGCGGGCCGGGACGGTCGAGAGGACGCGCCCCCGAGCCACCACCAGCAGGAAGGCGCCGGTTGCAGCTCCCTATGCTCGTCCGCCTCGGGTCTGGGCAGCGCGTGGTTGCGGTGGTCGACCACACCGCCACGCGCCGCGGGCTCGACAACCACCGGTGCCGTGCGCCGGGATAGCGGTCGATATGCGGACGGCACGATTGCTAGGCCAGCTGATAAGCTGTCTTCACCACCGTGTAGAACTCGGCAGCATAGCGGCCCTGTTCCCGCGGACCGAAGGACGAGCCCTTACGCCCTCCGAAGGGCACATGATAATCGACGCCTGCGGTCGGAAGATTCACCATGACCATCCCCGCCTCGACCCTGCGGCGGAATTCCGAGGCGTGTTTCAGGCTGCCCGTGCAGATGCCGGCCGAAAGGCCGAATTCCGTGTCGTTGGCCGCGGCCAGGGCCTCGTCGAAATCCTCGACCTTGATGACGGAAGCGCAGGGGCCGAAGATTTCCTCGCGGTTGATGCGGGCGCCGTTCGTCGTGTTCAGGAACAGGGCCGGGGCCTGGTAGAAGCCGGGCTTGTCCAGCTCCAGCCGCTCGCCGCCAAGTACCTCGGCGGCTTCGCTTCGGGCCAGGTCCACATAGGCAAGGTTGGAATCAAGCTGGCGCTGATCGACCACCGGCCCGATCTGGGTATCCGGCTGCAAGGCATCCCCGACGCGCAGGGCCCGCATTTCGCGGCCAAGCCTCTCGACAAAGGCATCGTGGATGCCTTTCTGCACGATCAGCCGCGAAGACGCCGTGCAACGCTGCCCGGTCGAGAAGAAGGCGCCATTCAGGCAGGCCTGAACCGCGGTCTGCAGATCGGCGTCGTCCATCACGACCATCGGATTCTTGCCGCCCATCTCAAGCTGGACCTTCCGGCGCAGGGTGCCGCATGTCGCGGCGATGCGCGAGCCGGTCGCCACCGAACCCGTGAAGGACACCGCATCGATTCCCGGATGCGACACCAGGGCATCGCCCAAGACCGATCCCTGCCCCATCACCAGGTTGAAGACGCCGGCCGGGCAGCCATGCTTGTGCAGAAGCTGCGCGATCACATGGGCGCAGCCCGGCGTCAGTTCGGCGGGCTTCAGCACCACGCAATTGCCATAGGCAAGCGCGGGCGCGATCTTCCAGGCCGGGATGGCGATTGGAAAGTTCCAGGGCGTGATCAGGGCGATGACGCCCAAAGGCTCTCTGGTGACGGCGACGTCGATGCCGGGGCGGACCGACTGCTGGGCATCGCCGGCAACGCGCAGCGCCTCTCCGGCAAAGAACTTGAAGACCTGGCCCGCGCGGACGGTCTCGCCCATCGCCTCGGGCAGGGTCTTGCCTTCTTCCCGTGCAAGAAGGTGCCCGATCTCTTCCTTGCGCGCCAGCAATTCGGTGCCGACGGCATCAAGCAGGTCGTGCCGGACCTGCGGACCGGCCGCCGCCCAAGCCGGAAAGGCCGACCGGGCAGCGTGGACGGCCTGATCGACCGCGGCGCGGTCCGCAGAGGCAAAGAACCCGATGATGTCGCGGGTATCGGAAGGGTTCACATCGGGGCGGCAGTCGCCGTCCGGCAGCCATTCGCCGCCGATCAGGTTGCCCTGGATTTCGTTCCTGTCTTTCATGATCTTCTCCTGCTGGGTTCAGGCTGCGACGCGCTCGGACGCCAGCCGATCCAGCGATGCGATGGCGGACGCGCCAAGGGCCGTGAAGGGCGGCAGCACGTTCTGCCATTCGGGGTTGGCGGTGCGGCGGGCCACCAGATACTTGACCGCGGGGATCAGAGGGCAGGCCGATATGGCGGCCCGCAACTCGGCCAAGCGGGGCGCCAGCCCCGTCTCTCCCCGCCAGAGGCGCGCGCAGATCGGGGCTGTGTGGTTCGCCGTGGCCGAGATGCAGCCTGCGAAGCCGTCCATTCGTCCCTCGGCCAGCGTGGTTTCCGAACTGGGAAAGACCTTCAGGCCGGGGAGCCGGGAGACCAGGCCGCGGCAATAGGAAAGGTCGCCGGAACTGTCCTTGATGCCATCGAACCGCTGCGGCGCCACGGCGTGCAGATGCGCGATCACCGCCTCGGGGATCACGAAGCCGGTCATCTGCGGAAAATTGTAGAACCAGACCCGGATCGGCCGGTCGCCCAGCGCCGCGTGAAGCGCCAGGTACCAGGCGATCAGCCCCTCCTCGGACGGGGGCGTATAGTAATAGGGCGGCAGAACCAGGGCCACGGGATAGCCCAGGTCGTCGGCATGGCGGGTCAGGCCGATGGTTTCGTCAATCGACGGCGTGCCGGTCCCGACCATCAGGCGGCGGCGGTCCAGCGCCTCGGCGGCGTGGGTCATGACCATGCGGCGCGTCCCGGCGTCGAGGGAATTCGCCTCGCCGGTGGATCCCAGGACGTTCAATCCGTCGCAGCCGTTGGCCAGGGCCCAGCGCGCATGTTCCACAAAGGCGGCCCCGAGGAAGCGGCCCTGTGCATCGATCGGTGTCGGCACCGCAGCGACGATCCCTTTCATCCTGTTCTCCTTCAGATTGCCTGCATGACGGGACGGGGGCGGACCGGCAGATCCGGATGATCCGGCCGGGGCGCCATGCCACGGGACCAGCCGCCGGGTTCCTCCATCTCGCCGGCCTCGTTGACGAAGACCTCGCGGTTGATGCGTGCGAAGATGGCATTTTCGGGGTCCAGCTCGTCCTCGTATCGGATCGCATCGACGGGGCAGATGCTTTCGCACATGCCGCATTCGATGCATTCGGTCGGGTGGATGTAGAACATCCGCTCGCCCTCGTAGATGCAATCGACGGGACAGGAGGTGGTGCAGATCCCGTCCTTGACGTCGATGCAGCGGCCCTGGATGACAAGCGCCATGGCATTTACCGGCCGCGCCAGACGGGCGCGCGCTTCTCGCGGAATGCGGCGACGCCTTCGATCGAATCCTCGGATTTCAGGGCAGCGATCAGGGCCGGGCGGCGCAGGTCGCGCGCTTCATGCGGATTCAGATGGGCCGTCGAACGGATCGTGTCCTTGATCGCGGCCACCGACAAGGGCGCGCAGGACAGGATGTCCGCGACCCAGGCATCGACTTCGGCATCCAGCCGGTCGGGCGGCACGACCGCGTTGACCAGCCCGAACCGCGCGGCCTCTTGCGCGGACAGCATCCGGCCCGTCATCATCAGCCCGGCCGCGATGTTGCGGGGGATCAGGCGTTGCAGGGCGACCATGCCGCCGTCCAGGGGCAGGCGGCCGACCCGTGCCTCTGGCAGCCCGAACCGGGCCTCGGTCGAGGCGATGACGATATCGGCGCCCAGCACCATCTCGAACCCGCCGCCAAGGGCAAGGCCGTTGACCCGGGCGATGACGGGCACGGTCAGGCTTTGCCGCAGGGCGATGCCGCCGAAGCCGTTCGGATTGGCGGCGCCCCAGTATTCCAGCCCGCTGAGCCCGTTCGCGGCCTTCATGTCCGCGCCCGCGCTGAAGGCCCGGTCCCCCGCCCCGGTCAGGACCACGCAGCGGATATCGCTGCGCGTCTCGATTTCCGACCAGATGCGGTCAAGCCTGGCATCGGTCGCAGCATCGACGGCATTCATCCGGTCGGGACGGTCGATGGTGACGCGCGCGACCTGATCGACGACTTCGAAGCGGACGGTCATACCGCCTCCTTCCGCGCGACGGCGTTCAGGTTGAATTCGCGGATGATCTCGTCGGTATGCTCCCCCAGCCGCGGCGGCGCATGGCGGATCACCAGAGGGGCCTCGCTGAGATGAACGGGCGACCCGACCAGGGTGATCTTTCCCAGGATCGGGTGGTCCAGGTCCAGCAACATGCCATTGACCGCGGTCTGGGCGTCATCCAGCGCCTCGCCCAGGGAACGGACGGGGGCGCAGAGCAGGTCCTGATCCTCAAGCCGCTTGATCCAGTGGGCGGTCGTGTTGGTCGCAAAGGCGTCGCGGAATCGTCCCTGCAGATAGGGCTTGTTGGCCCGCTGCGACGCAAGGTTCGGATAATCGGCCGACAGATCCTCGATCTGCAAGGCCGCGCAGATGTCGCGCAGCGGATGCGGCTTGAAGGCACCGACCACCACCACCGCCCCGTCAGTCGTGTCGAAGACGCCGGTCAGCGGCATCGCGGCCCAGTTCAGCACCTCGCGGTGCTTCGACCATTGCGCGGCCTCTTGCATCTGCATGGCGATCATCGAGTCATAAAGCGAGACGCCGACCTTCTGCCCGCGCCCGGTCCTGGCCCGCGCCAGAAGCGCCGCAAGGATCCCCTGCACAAGATGCATCCCGGCCGTGTAGTCGCAAAGCGTGGTCGGATAGATCGACTTCGGAACCGCCGGGTCCTGGGTCTTTTCCATGACCCCGGTCATGGCCTGGGCCAGCACGTCCTGGCCGCCCTTGTGGGCATAGGGGCCGACCTCTCCGAAGCCGGTGCCCGAGGCGCAGATGATGGCGGGGTTGAGCTTCGACAGCGTGTCATAATCGAAGCCCAGGCGCCGCATCACCCCGGCGCGGAAATTGTCCACGACCACGTCCGACTGGGCGACCAGCTCATAGATCATCCGGCGGCCGGCCTCGGACTTGGTGTCGATCTCCACCGACCGCTTGTTGCGGTTGAGCGAGGCGAAGACCGCGTTGTTCATCGCCTCCTCGCTCGGCTCTCCGAAGAAGTTGCGCGACAGGTCGCCCTCGCCGGGGCGTTCGACCTTGATCACGTCCGCACCGAAATCGGCCAGCATCTGCGTGGCGCAGGGACCCATCATCACCTGGGTAAAGTCGAGGACGCGGATGCCCTCCAGCGGAAGGTGCTGTTTCGTCATGGTGGTTCCCTTTCTCAGGCGGCGGCGATTGGTTCGATCAGCGCATTGGCCGAGGGCACGTCGCCCGGATCGGCGCCCTGCGCCCGCATCTGCTTCTGGATGGCCCTGACATCGACGTCGCGCAGCGCGCAATTGGCCTGAAGCGCCTTGGCCACGGCCACGCCGGCAGCCTCGCCCTGGGCCATGCAGGGAGGGATTTCACGCGATTGCTTCTGCGCCTCGCTTTCGACCGAATAGTGCCGGCCGGCGACGATCAGGTTGTCGATCCCCCGGGGCAGCAGCGCCCGATAGGGGGTATAGTAGTCCCTGCCCCGGCAGACCGAGTCCGCGAAATGGCGCCGCTTCTTCACGTCGTCCTTGGTGACGATGTATTCGCCCTGCAACAGCCGCGTCTGCCGGATGCCCATCTGTTCCGCCGCTCCCAGCATCCTGGCATTCTCGAAGCCCGGCAGGTTGGCGCGGGCGAAGTCCAGCAGCGCCATCATCCGGCGGCGGCCTTCATATTCGGCCTCGACCATGTGTTCGGGCGACAGGCCGTCATAGCCCGGCATGTGCGGGCAGTTGCACCAGACCACGCCGGGCAGCGGCGTCTTCAGCCACCACATCCCCCAGGCCCCGCCGATGACGCGCCTGGCCTGGCGGTCGAGGGCCTTGAAGGCTTCGGGGTTTTCGTATTCGAACGCTTCCGCCCTGGTGGTGTCCACGTCCATCAGGCGGAAGACGGTCGTGACGATGAACTGCCCGGTCGCGAAGGACGCGCCCGCCGAGGCCGCCACGTCCAGGTCGCCCGAGGCATCCACCACCATCCGCGCACGGATCGCCTGCCGGCCCAGCTTGGTCTGCACGATCACGCCGGTGACACGGCCGTTCTCGACGATGGCTTCGGAAAACCAGCTATGGGTGCGCAGCTCGATCCCGGCCTCGGCGACCAGATCCAGGCTGACGCGCTTCCAGGCATCGGGGTCGAAGGCGACCGCGTGGATGATCGGCTGCGGCATGCCCTGCTTGTGAAAGTCGATGCAGCCCCAGCGCGCCCATTTCCGCCACATCTCCCAATTGGTCTGGCAATCTTCGGGCGGGGGAAAGACGGCGCCGTCCTGGCGCTGCATCCGGTCCACGAATTCGCTGACGATGCCGGTGGTGACGATCTCGGTTCCCTCGTTCACCATGTCGTCCAGCACGAGGACCATGCCGCCCGACGCCATGCCGCCCAGGTGGTGATAGCGTTCCACCAGCGTCACCCGCGCCCCGTTGCGGGCGGCCGACACGGCGGCGGACAGACCTGCCGGGCCCGCCCCGATCACCACCACGTCGGTGTTGCTGACGACCGGCACCTGCTCGGCCCTGGTGGTGAGAAAATCCCTGATGCGATCGGTCATTTTGGACAAGCTCCTCCTGTCACGCCGGGGCGGGTCAGGACCGCGGCGTCGATTTTCCGGTTGTTTCGAATGGTCTCAGGTTACCAGCGCACGATCCGGCGTTCGGCCAGCGTGACCAGGGCGAACATCAGCACCGACAGCCCCGAGGACATGAGCACCGTGGCGTAAAGCAGCGGCGAGTTGAAATTGAAGGTCGCGTCGATGATGAGCGCACCCAGGCCCAGATCCGCACCGACCCATTCGCCGACGATGGCACCGATGACCGAGGTGGTGGCCGAGATCTTCAGCGCCGAGAACAGGAACGGCAGCGACGACGGCAAGCGCATCTTCCAGAAGACCTCGGCCTTCGACGCCGACAGGATCCGCGCCAGTTCCAGCGTCTGCGGGCTGACCGACTGCAGGCCGCGCACCATGTTGACCAGCGTCGGGAAGAAGCAGATCAGCGCGGCGATCACCACCTTTGCCGTCATGCCCGGCCCGAAGATCAGCACAAGGATCGGCGCGATGGCCAGGATCGGGATGGTGTTGACGAAGACGGCGATGGGGAAGAACGCCCGCTCGACATTGCGGGAATGGACGAAGGCCACCGCGATCAGGATGGCGGCAAGATTGCCCACCACGAAGCCCGCCACGCTTTCAAAGAAGGTGGGCCAGAAGTTCTGCATCAGCAGGGGAAACTTCTCGACTAGGGTGACGGCGACGTCCGACGGCGCGGGGGCGATATAGGTCGGGACGCCCAGGGCCCTGACCCCCAGCTGCCACAACCCGACCAGCGCGACGGCTGTCCCGATGGGCACGATGGTCGAGACCAGCCTTTCCCTGCGCGCCGCGCTTCGGGCAAGGGCCTGGGGATCGGCGATGCCAAGGTTTTCGATGACGGCCATCAGCAGGTCTCCAGAAGTTCGCGCAGATAGCTGCAATAGCGGTTGAATTCGGGCGTATCGCGCAGCTTCATCTGCCGCGGCTCGGGCAGGTCGATATCGACGATTTCGCGCAGGCGTCCGGGATTGGCGCGCAGCATGATCACCTTCTGCCCCAGGAAAACCGCCTCGGAAATGGAGTGTGTCACGAACAGGATCGTCGTCCCCGTCTCCCGCCAGATGTCCAGCAGCTGAAGGTTCAGCCGGTCGCGGGTCATCTCGTCCAGCGCGCCAAAGGGCTCGTCCATCAGCAGCAGCTTGGGCTGGCACAGCAGCGCGCGCGCAATGGCGACCCGTTGGCGCATCCCGCCCGACAGTTCATGCGGAAGGGCGTTTTCGCGGCCCTTCAGGCCGACCAGCTCCAGCAATTCGCGGGGGCTGCGCGGCCCGGTCGGGATCACGGCCCCGCGCTTGCGCCCGATTTCCAGCGGCAGCTCGACATTCTTCAGGGCCGACCGCCACGGCAGCAGGGCGGCATCCTGAAAGACGAAGGCGAATTCCCGCGCCAGCCGTGCCTCTTCGGTCGTCTTGCCGAAGATCGAGACATCGCCCCCCGCGGCGGGGATCAGGTCCGAGACCAGCCGCAGCAGCGTGGACTTGCCGCATCCCGACGGGCCGAGGATGGTGTAGAACGCGCCGGCCTCGATCCGGAGGTCAAGCTTGTCGATGGCGGTATAGGATCCGAAGCGGACCGTTGCCGCGTCCAGCGTGGCCGCCGGAGCCTTCACCCGCGTCGTGTCAACCGGCTGCCCCACAAGGGTTTCCATGGGTTCCATCATGTCGTTCAACCGTATACCGGCCGCACCGCGGCGATTTCATCCAGCACCGAAAGGGTCATGACGTCGTCGACCGCAGGCGCCCCGCCTTCGAACTGGCCGAGGCGGTCGTAGATGTCGATCTGCGCCTGCCAGTTTTCGCGCGTCATCGTGCCCCAGCCGCGTTCGCGCGTCGCCTCGTCGAAGCTGTATTCGACGACAGCACCCACCGCCGCGAGTTCGGCATCCCGGTCAAGGTTGGGATAACGCGACACGAGGATGTCCACGGCGGCTTCGGGATTGTCATGCACCCAGCCCCAGCCGCGTGCGATCGCGCGCAGCATCCCGCGGACCTGCTCGGGGTTTTCGTTCAGCGACCTGTCGGTGACGTAATAGGGATTGGCGTAAAGCCTGATGCCCGCATCCCACAGGGTCATGTCGACCCGCTCCGGCCCCAGCACCGACAAGGCGCTGACATTGGTTTTCCAGCCGGTCACCACATCGGCCTGCCCGGTCAGCAGCGGCGACATGTCCGCGCCCATCACCCGCACCTCGACCTGATCCTCGGGGATGCCGTTGGCGGCCAGCAGCGCCTGCAACAGAATCCGCGCGGTGCCGTTGGTGGCCACGGTCTTGCCGATCAGATCCTTCGGCTCGCGCACCGGGTTCTTTTCGAGCGAGAAATAGGTGAAGGGATGCTGCTGATACCCTGCCGCGATGCACTTGACCGGCAGCCCCTGCGAGCGCGCCAGCATCAGCGACGGGCTGGAGCTGATCGAGCCGATCTCGGCCCGCCCCGACGCGACCGAGGCCACACCGTCCACGTTCGGACCTCCGGCGACGACTTCCAGCGCCAGCCCTTCCTCGGCGAAATAGCCGTTCTCATCGGCGGCCAGTTCCCCCAGGATGCCGTTCCCCGCCAGCCACCCGAGCTGCAGCTTGATCGTATGGATATCAGCGGCCCAGGCCCGTTCGATACCGATCCGGGTTCCGACAAAGGCGGCCCCAAGGGCCGTCATGCCCTGCAACAGACTGCGCCGGTCGAGCTTTGTTCTGTGTCGCATCTTTCCATCTCTCTGTTGGTGGTGGGGCGGCCCTTGTTTCGACCTTGTTGCACTGACTTTAGCGTTGCGGATGCAGTGCAGATAGAAGAAAGTTTTACCAACAGCGGTGCAGAAAACGCATCACCCCCCTGGCGTCGAGGCAGCATGCATACCAGCTTCCTGAAGTATTTCGACGAGGTCGCCCGGCAGCGGTCGATCCGCAAGGCGGCGCAGCTTCTCAACGTTTCGTCCACCTCGGTGAACCGCAAGATCCTCAACGTCGAGCAGCGGCTGGGCGTCTCGATCTTCGACCGCACCCCGGAGGGCGTGGAGCTGACGGCCGTGGGCGCGATCCTTCTGGAGCATTGCCGTACGGTGCTTCACGATTTCGAGCGCACCAAGATCCTGATCGACGACATGCGCGATCTGCGCACGGGGCATATCAACATCTGCACGATCGATTCGATTGCGATGGGCTGCCTGCCCCGGGCGATGAACGAATTCGGAAAGATCTATCCCGACATCTCGATCTCCGTCACGACCGCCCAACCCGAGGACGCAGTGCAGGCCGTGGCCAGCGGCGCGGCCGAGATCGGCATCGCCTTCACGTTCTCGGATCATCCCGGCGTCAGGCTGCTATCCGAAAAATCCGCGCCCTTTGGCGTTATCGTTCGTCCCGACCATCCGCTTGCCGGCCGGACCAGCGTCACACTCGACGACATTGCCGCCTACAGGCTGGTGCGCACCATCGATGCCCGCGGCGGGAACTCGATCATTGATCAGGCGATCACGACATTGGTCACGCCGCTGTCGACACATATCTTCACGAACACGTTGTTTCTTGCGAAGCAGATGATCCTGGGCGGTCATGGTATCGGGCTTTATACCAAGATCGGCTTCTACGACGACATCGAAGACGGCCAGCTCCGCTTCGTGCCGTTGATCCAGGAGATGCTTGCCAACATCCGGGTGGGGATCTTCGTCTCCACCTCAAGCCCCATCGACCCGGCCAAGCACCTGATGTGCAACGCGCTCGCAAGGGAAATGGCAGGCATGCGTCTGGATTCCTGAAGGGGTTGCTGCGCAAGCACGGCCGGAGGCGGCGGCCTTCCTGTCCTGCCATGGGTCCTTCATCCCGCGCGGGCAGGCCGGCTTGCGGGTATCTGAAGCTCACCTTCACAAACTGTAAAGAAAACATACAAGACTACGGGCCTGATTCGGCGCAAGCTTGCTCTCACGGCCCAAGCCGATGGGAGGAATTCATGACAGATCAAAGCCGCGTATCTGCGGCGTCCAACGTTTCGTTGGCGCTGCGGGCATGGAATATTCGCCGCAAGGCCCTGCTGATGGGCGAGGTGCAGGGACAGGGCTATATCGGCCAGGCGCTTGGCGTGGCCGATGTGCTGGCCGCATCCTATTTCCACGCCCTGAACTACGACCCCAGAAACCCGGAATGGGAAGGCCGCGACCGCTTCCTGCTGTCGATCGGGCATTACGCCATCGCGCTTTACGCCGTGCTGATGGAGGCCGGCATCCTGCCCGAGGAAGAGCTTGAGACCTACGGCATGGATGATTCCCGCATGCCGATGTCGGGCATGGCCTCCTATACTCCGGGGATGGAGATCACCGGCGGTTCGCTGGGTCATGGCCTCGGCATCGCCGTCGGCATGGCGATGGGGCTGAAGCGCAAGAACAGCCCGGCCTTCGTCTACAACCTGATGTCGGACGGCGAATTGGGCGAGGGATCGACCTGGGAAGCCGTGATGTCCGGCGTCCAGCACCGGCTGGACAACCTGATCTGCCTTGTCGATTTCAACGACCAGCAGGCCGACGGCAAATCGACCGCCGCGCTGGCCCAGGGCGACGAGCGTGCCAAATGGCAGGCCTTCGGCTGGCACGCGCAACGGGTCGACGGCAACGACCTTGCGGCCGTCGTCGCGGCGCTGGACGCCGCACGCGAAACCGACCACCGCGGTCCCCGCGTCATCATCTTCGACACCACCATGTGCAAGGGCGTCGATTTCCTGGAGAAACGCGAAATCACGCATTTCGTCCGCGTCGAGGCGGATGAATGGGCCAAGGCCCTGGCCGTCCTGGAGGAGGGGAAACCGCAATGACGCTGGCATCGATGAAGCGCAAATACGAACCGCGCAAGCTGCCCGAGGGGCCGCGCGTGGCGACCACGGCGATGATCGCCTCGCTGGCGGCCGAGGGCTATGACACCGTGGCTGCACCCTTCGGCCATGCGCTGGTCGAGGCGGCGCAGAAGGACGACAGGATCGTCGGCCTGTCCGCTGACCTGGCCAAATACACCGACCTGCACATCTTCGCGCAGGCGATGCCCGACCGTTTCTACCAGATGGGCATGGCCGAGCAGTTGCTGATGTCCGCCGCCGCCGGGCTGGCGCGCGAGGGCTTCAACCCGTTCGCGACGACCTATGCGGTCTTTGCCAGCCGCCGCGCCTATGACTTCATCGCCATGGCCATCGCCGAGGAAAACCTGCCGGTCAAGATCGTCTGCGCCCTGCCGGGCCTGACCACCGGCTACGGCCCCAGCCATCAGGCGACCGAGGATCTGGCGATCTTCCGCGGCCTGCCGAACATGACCGTGATCGATCCCTGCGACGCCGACGACATCATCGGCATGGTGCCGCAGATCGCCGCCCATGACGGCCCGGTCTACAGCCGCCTGCCGCGCGGCAAGGTGCCATCGGTGCTGACCCGCCACAAGCCGGATTACAGGTTCCAGCTGGGCAAGGCGCAGGTGATCCGCGAGGGCCGGGACGTGCTGATCGTCTCGACCGGGTTCATGACCATGCGTGCGCTGGACGCCGCCGAGGCGCTGGCCCGGGACGGGGTCGATGCGGCGGTGCTGCATGTGCCGACGATCAAGCCCCTGGATACCGAGACGATCCTGGCCGAGGCGCGCAAGGGCGGGCGGCTGGTGGTCACGGCCGAGAACCATACCGTCGTCGGCGGCCTGGGCGAGGCCGTCGCCACCACGTTGTTACGCAATGGCGTCACGCCGACATTCCGCATGATCGGCCTGCCGGACCAGTTCCTGGAGGCCGGAGCCCTGCCGACCCTGCACGAGATGTATGGGCTGACGGTGGGCAAGATCACCGAACGCATCAAGGGCTGGCTGTAAGCCGGCCCCCCAATTCAGACAATCAGGAGGAGAAGGCCATGGGCCTGCTGGACGGAAAATTCGCGGTGGTGACCGGCGCGGCCTCGCCGCGCGGCCTGGGCAAGGCCACGGCGCAACTCTTTGCCGAACATGGCGCCACCGTCGCCATTCTGGACCTCGACGCCGATCAGGCCAAGGCGGCTGCAGCGGATCTGGGCGAAGGCCATGTCGGGCTGGCCTGCGACGTGACCGACCTGGACGCCTGCAGACGCGCGGCGGACGCGTTGCTGCAACGCTGGGGCCGCATCGACGTGCTGGTCAACAATGCCGGCATCACGCAACCGCTGAAGGTGATGGATATCGCGCCCGGAAACTATGACGCGGTTCTGGACGTGAACCTGCGCGGCACGCTCTACATGAGCCAGGCGGTCATCCCCGCCATGCGCGAACGAAACGCGGGCAGCATCGTCAACCTGTCCTCGGTCTCGGCGCAGCGCGGGGGCGGAATCTTCGGCGGGCCGCATTATTCGGCGGCCAAGGCCGGCGTGCTGGGCCTGACCAAGGCCATGGCGCGCGAACTGGCGCCGCAGAACATCCGCGTGAACGCGGTCTGCCCCGGCTTCATCGCCACCGACATCACCGCCGGCAAGCTGACGCCCGAGATGATGGACGGCATTCTTGCCGGCATCCCGATGGGCCGCGCCGGCGAGGCGCGCGATGTGGCCGGCTGCTGCCTGTTCCTGGCCTCGGATCTGGCGTCCTATTGCACGGGAACCGAGGTCGACGTGAACGGCGGCTCGCTCATTCACTGAAAAAAGGCCTGCCGCGAGGAGGCGGCAGGCCCCATCATCTGCTCATTGGGAGGAAACACCATGAACCGCACCATCCTTGGGGCAATCCTGTCCGGCACCGTCTTTGCCGGTGCCGCCGCCGCCGATACCATCATCCTGGCCCATGCGCAGCCGCCGGGCAATCCGCGCTCGCTGGCGGCCGAGTTCTTCGCCGAAAAGCTGTCGGCCTGCACCCAGGGCCGCATCACCGTCAACGTGGCGGGCGCCGCGACGATGGGCGACGATGTCGAGGCGCTGACCTCGACCTCGGCCAATGTGATCCAGATCACCGCCAACAGCCAGGGCGCCACGGCGCAGATCGTCCCGGAACTGAACGTGATCGGCCTGCCCTTCCTGTTCGCGGATGCGCCGAGCGCCTGGAAGGCGATCGACGGCGAGATCAAGGCGCAGATCGACGAAAGGGCGCAGAATGCCGGGCTGAAGCTGCTGGGCTTCTGGGACAACGGCATCCGCCATGTCAGCCACCTGTCCCGGTCGATCACCACGCCGGCCGACCTCAAGGGCGTCAAGATCCGCACGCCGCCCGACGACATGACCATCGCGATCTTCAAGGCGCTTGGCGGCAACCCGGCGCCGCTGACCTTCGCGGAACTGCCGACCGCGCTGCAATCGGGGGTCTTCGAGGCGCAGGAGAACCCCCTGACGAACATCTATTCGTCCAAGCTGCACGAGATCACCAAGCATATCTCGCTGACCGGCCATAAATACGAGACCTCGCCGCTGCTGGCCAGCATGGCCTGGTGGGCGTCGCTGTCGCCCGAGGATCAGGCCTGCGTCCAGACCTCCGCCGACGAGGCGACGGCGTTCCAGAGGCAGACTGCCGAAGAGCAGGAGGTGGAGGTCCGCCAGAAGCTGGAGGCCGAGGGCGCCATCGTCACCGAGCTCGAAGATCGTCAGGCTTTCGTCGACGCGACGGCGGGGGTCTATGACGAATATCGCGCCCGCTTCCCGGAACTGGTCGATGCGATCATCGCCGAGGCCGCAAAATGACCGGCGCGCTTCATCCCGACACCGCCGGAAAGGAGGGGCGCCCGGCGCCCTCCGTCCTGCGCGGCATCGTCGCGGCGCTGGACATGTCGGGACGGCTGGTCTGCGTCGCGACCCTGATCGTGCTTTTCGTGGGGCTGATGGCCAATGTCGTCCTGCGCTATGTCTATGGCCAGGGGCTGGACTGGGCCTATGAGATCCATGCCATCCTGCTGCCCTGGATGATCGCCGGCGGGGTGGTGATCGCCACCGTCCACAGCCGCAACATCGCCATCACCATCCTGCCGGACCTGCTGTCCGACAGCGGCCGCAGGGTGCTGTTCATCCTCGTCTCGGTGCTGACGCTGCTGATCTCGGTCTTCGTGGTCTGGTCCGCGTTCCCGATCATCCGCGCGGCGCAATACCAGCGTCTCAGCGCCCTGGGCGGGATCAGCCAGCTTTGGGGCTATGCCAGCCTCGTCTACGGCTTCGGCGGCATCGCCGTGATCTGCGCCTGCGACCTGATCGCCGCGCTGATGGGCCGGACGCTGCGCAATGTCGAAACCGCTTCGAGCCTGAGCTGAGGAGGACCCGGAATGACCCCGATTCTCGTGATCGCATTCTTCGGCCTGATGGCGCTGTCCGTGCCGGTGGCCCATGCCATGCTGGGCGGCACCGCGCTGGCGCTGCTGGCGGACGGCAAGCCGCTGGCGGTGATCGCCCAGCGCCTCTATGCGCCGACGCAGGCATTCCCAATGCTGGCGATCCCCTATTTCATCCTGGCCGGCTCGCTGATGATGCACGGCAAGTTCGGCGAATACCTGGTCAATATCGCGCGGCTGATCGTCGGGCGCTATCGCGGCGGGCTGGGGCAGGTCAGCATCCTCGGCTCGGTGATGTTCGGCGGCGTCTCGGGCTCGGCGGTGGCCGATGCCTCGGCCATGGGCAATGCGCTGATCCCGGTGCAGGTGCGCGACGGCTATCCCGCGCCTTTCGCGGCGGCGATCAACGCCTCGTCCTCGACCATCTCGGTGCTGATCCCGCCCTCGATCCCGCTGATCCTCTACGGGCTGGTGGCGAATGTCTCGATCGTGGACCTGTTCGTCGCCGGCATCCTGCCGGGCCTGCTGCTGGCGGCCGGCCTGATGACCACGGTCTGGTTCGTCGCCAGGCGCCGCGGCCTGCCCGCCGCACCGCTGCCCGGCGGCTTCCGCGCCTTCAGAAGCCAGATCGTCTTCGCGCTGCCGGCGCTCTTGATGCCGATCTTCATCATCGGCACCCTGCGCTTCGGCATCGCCACGCCCACCGAGGTCAGCGTGCTGGCCGTCGCCTATGCGCTGCTGATCGGCATCTTCTTCTATCGCGACGTGACGCCGCGGCTGATCTGGAATGCCCTGGTCGATACCGGCATGATGACCGGCGCGGTGATGCTGATCATCATGGCCTCGGGCACGATCCAGTGGATCCTGACCGCCGAGCAGGTGCCGCAGAACCTGGCCGGCTTCGTCTCGACCCACCTGACGCAACCGTGGATGGTGCTGATCGCGCTGAACCTGGTGATGCTGGTCGTCGGCATGTTCCTGGACCTGCCCGCCGCGGTCCTGCTGCTGGCGCCGCTGTTCGTGACCATCGGCAACACGATCGGGCTCGATCCGGTGCAGCTGGGGCTGATGATGGTGATCAACCTCTCGATAGGGCTTTACACGCCGCCGGTCGGGACGACGCTGTTCATCTCGATGGCCATCGCGCGGACGGGGATCGGCCAGACCACCAAGGCGCTGCTGCCCTTCTATCTGGTGGCCCTGATACTGCTGCTGGCCTTCACCTTCATCCCGGCCCTGACGATCTACTGAGCGGCCGGAAACCGGGAATGCCGGGCGTCATCGCCCGGCATTCCTTCATCGCTCTTCGGACGTGACGAAGGCCGCCCGGCGCTCGAAGCGGGTCCGGTGCCCGCGTTCCTCCAGCCAGGCCCGCGCCTCGCGCATATGCTGCCGGCCCCTGTCCTTGACCCAGTCCGAGAACAGCCGCACCGCCCGGCGTCCCACATGGCGATGCGGGCAGACGATCCAGTATCCCGGAAACTCGATCACCTCGAACGCGGTCGAGAAGGGCACCAGATCGCCGCGCCGCAATTCCTCGAAGGCCAGCGTCATGCTGTCCAGGATCACGCCGCCACCGTCCATCGCCATCTGCACCGACATGCTCGACCGGTCGAAGCGGCAGGGATAGGACATCGAGGTGCCCTGCACGCCGTTGCGGGGCAGCCAGTAATCCCAGCGGTAATAGGCCTTGACGCTGTCGATCAGCCTTGCATGGCGCAGCTGCTCGCGCGGGTCGTCCGAGATCCTGCGCAACTCCTCGCGATAGGCGGGCGAGCACATGGGAAAGACGAAATCATGCACGACGCAATCGGTATGCAGCCCCTCCCAGTCGCCCTCGCCATAGCGCAGGTCCATGTCCACGACCTCGGTGTCGAATTCGGTGAAATTGGGCGTCGCATCGACCCGGACATCCCATTCCGGATGCCTGCGGCAGAAATCCGCAAGTCGAGGCGCCAGCCAGCGCACCCCGAAGGACGGGCTGACCCGGATCGACAGATTATGCGTTTCGCGCTGGCGGATGATGGCGGCGCGGACCTCGCGGATGGACTGGAAGGCCTGCGAGGTGGTCTGGAACAGCCGCTCGCCGTCGATGGTCAGGCGCAAATGGCGCTTTTCGCGATGGAACAGCTTCACGCCCAGGTTCTGCTCCAGCAGCTTGATCTGCTGGCTGACCGCCGAGGCCGAGACCTGCAATTCCTCGGCGGCGCGCATGACCCCGCCCAGCCGGGCGACGGCCTCGAAATGCGCCATGGACAGAAGATTGAGGTCGCGGGCCACAGCTTTGCTCTTCAGGTGGAATGCACAGACAGGTAAGTCTGGCTTATCTGCGGCCTGCAGCAAAGGGGTTTGCGCGGCCAGCGGACGCATGGACGCCCCGGGCCCGGATTTTCAGGCAGCCCCCGGCACCGGTAGCTGAAAAGCGCGCCGGAGGGGCCAGGGAAGCAGAAGACCGTCCCATCCGGCGCCTCGGCAGGAGCGAGGCGCCTTCCCGTTCAGAAGGCCAGCGGCGCGTTCATGGTCACTCGGCCGCCATGCGGCTGGGGGCGAGGCTGCGTTCCATCCATGCGGCATACCAGTCGATGAACTGGATCACGCCGCTTTCCCAGTCGGGCGAATAGGGGCCGGGAACATAGGCGGGCGAGAAGATGCCTTCCTGGTTGGTCTCGACGATCTCGCGATCCTCGTCATTGGTGGCGATCCAGACTTCGGTCAGGCGCTGAAGGTCGTAATCCACGCCCTCGACCGCATCCTTGTGTACGAGCCAGGTCGTCGTCACCTCGGTCTCGGTCGGGCTGATCGGGGTGACGCGGAAGGTCAGCGAGTGATCCGGCAGGAAATGGTTCCAGGTCGAGGGATAGTGAAAGACCAGCAGCGAGCCGGCGTCAGACTTGGCGACGCGGCCCAGCTGGCGCGCCACCGCCGCCTTGCCATCCATCGTATAGCTGACGGCGGTTTCCTGCAGCGGCATCCGCGCCAGCCGGAACTGGCCGCCGCCGCCCAGCAGGAACTGCGCCGGGGCGCCGGCCGCGGCACAGGCGTCGAAATGCGCCTGCAGCCGGGCCGAGATCGAGCCGTCGGCCGAAACCCCCGCCACCTCGGGGTCCAGCGGAAAGGACCGGCACAGCGCCGGATGGTTGCCGCTGCAATGATAGCATTCGCGGTTGTTTTCCCAGACCAGCTTCCAGTTGCCCTTCTCGATGATCGAGGAGCTGTAGGCAACCTTGGCGTCGGTCAGGTCGTGGACCGCCAGATAGGGCTCGGCAGCGCGGGCGAAAGCCTCGAAATCCGGCGGGTTGTCGGCCAGGCAGATATAGATCAGCCCCTTGAGGTTGCGCAGCGCCACCCCGCGCAGCCCGTGCTGGGTCGGGTCGAAATCGGGGCCCATGCTGTTGGCCCAGATCAGCTTGCCGTCCAGGTCGTAGGTCCATTGGTGATAGGGACAGACCAGCTTGGCCACCTGACCCTCGCGCGCCTTGCAGACGATCGAGCCGCGATGCCGGCAGGAATTGTGGAAGGCACGGATTTCCCCGTCGCGGCCCTTGACGATGACGATGTTGTAGGCGCCGACCCGCAGCGTCGCGTAGCTGCCGGGCTTGACCAGCTGGCAGGCCGGGATGGCATAGAGCCATTCGCGGTAGAAGATATGCTCCAGATCCTGCTGATAGATCTCGGGCGAGGTATAGAAGGGCTGTTCCAGCGCGTGTCCGGGAATCCGGCGGGCAAGCAGGTCATGCAGATTCGTGTTGGTGGCGGACATGTTCGGCTTCCAGGGGATGAGGGTGAATCTGTCCTGACGTTCCCCCGGATGCGCCGCCTTGACAACGGCATTAAAATTCACCTTGGGTTATTTCAGCTAATCCAAAAACGCAGGAGGCGCATGGCTCGGCCCTACGACTTCGCTTCGATGACCGCGCTGATCTGCTTCGAGGCCGCGGCGCGCAACGGCGGTTTCAAGGCGGCGGCGCGCGAGATGAACGTGACCCCCGCCGCCATCAGCCACCAGATCAAGGCGTTGGAGCAGGATCTGGGCTGCGCGCTGTTCCTCCGCCGGCATCGCGGGGTCGAGCTGACCGAGAAGGGCGCCTTCCTGCTGGTCGCCCTGCAGCGCGGCTTCGAGACGATCTCGGACACGGTCGGCCAGTTGCGGGCCCGCCCCGATGCGGTCGATGTCACCATCCGCGCCACGACCGCGGTCAGCGCCCTGTGGCTGACCCCGAAGATCACCGCGTTCTGGAAGGCCTATCCCGCGATCACCGTCTCGCAGATCGTCAGCGACGTGCCGCGGGCGGCCAGCCGGCACGACATCGGCATCGGCTATGTCCGGCCGGGCCAGGACGGCGGCGAGCGGCGCGAGATCTTCCGCGACCGCATCCGCGCCTATGGCACGCCGCGCTTTGCCGAAAACCACCGCATCGCCGGAATCGGCGACCTGCTGCGCGCCCCGCTGATCCACCTGAACGACGACGACAATGCCTGGCCCGGCTGGGCGGAATGGTTTTCCGAACTCGGCCAGCCGGCCCCGTCCGGCCGCAGCCTGTTCGTCAACAACCACATGATCGCCCTGCAGGCCGCCCAGGACGATGTCGGCGCGGTGCTGGGCTGGGAGGGGCTGATGGCCAGGCTGCTGGCCGAGGGGCGGCTGGTCGAACTGGTGCCGGAAAGCGTGCCCGCGCCGGCAGGGTTTTCCCTTGCCATCAGCCCCCGCGCCTCGGCCAAGGCCCGGCTGTTCGCCGACTGGCTGGTGCGGAACGCCTGAGGCAAGGGCGGCAAGGCCAACAAGTGGCAGGCGACGCGCGCCCCGGCATGGCGCAACTCCCCCGCCGCCGGGCCTCTGACCGGCCCCGCGCGACGCGCCGCCCTACAGCCCCGCATCGCGAGACCCGCGCCGCGCCGGAGCCCCCGCACCGGGCTCGACTCGGCGGGCTCGACTCGGCGGGGAAAATCCTGTATCAAGCGATTGATTGAATGCAGCGCGAGATCGGCATGGACCCGCATCCCACCCGCATGTCGCTGATCCGGGCCGCCCTGCAGCAATTCGGGCGCGGCGGATTCGAGGCCGCCTCGACGCGCGCCATCGCCGCGCAGGCCGGGACGAACATCTCGTCGATCGCTTATCACTTCGGCGGCAAGGACGGGCTGCGCATCGCCTGCGCCGACGCGGTGGCCGAGCAGGTGGCGCAGGTCGCCCGGCCCCTGCCCGGCTTGCAGGACCGGCCGGATCCCCGCCAGGCCCGGATGATCCTGCGGCGGCTGGTGCGCCGCATCGTCACCTTCATGATCGTCAGCCCCGGCGCCAGCGATGCCGTGGCCTTCGTCCTGCGCGAGCTGGCCGAGCCGGGCAGCCCGGTGCTGGACCGGCTTTATGCCACGCTGGTCGAGCCCCGGCACCGGGCGCTTTGCGCGCTGTGGTCCGCCGCGACCGGCGCGCCGGCAGAATCCGAAGAAGTGAAGCTGGCCGTGTTCTCGCTTGTCGGGCAGGCGGTCTATTTCCGCGTCGCCGCGCCCATCGTCCAGCGCCGCATGGGCTGGCGGCACTATGCGCGGCCCGAGGCGCGGGCGATCACGCGGCGGATGCTGACCAATCTGGACCGGATGACCGGGGGCGGGGATGGCTGATCTCATCTGCTCGCTTGCCTTTCTGGCGGCGCTGTTTGCGCAATGCGGCCCGCCGCCGCCCCTCGGCACCGGCTATGTCGAGGGCGAGTATGTGCAGATCGCCCCGGTGGCGACGGCGCGGGTCGAAACGCTGGCCGTGCAGCGCGGCGACCGCGTCCAGGCCGGGCAGGCCGTGGCAATGCTGGAGAGCCGCGACGCCGCGCTGGCGCTGGCCGCGGCAAGGGCCGCCGAGGCCCGCGCCGCCAGCGAGCTGGCCAATCTGGAAAAGGGCGGGCGCCAGCCCGAGATCGCCGCCGTCGAGGCGACGCTCGCCTCGGCCCGCGCCCAGGCCGAGCGCGCGGCGCGCGAGGCGGCGCGGCAGGAACGGCTGCTGGCGCAGCGCGTCAGCTCGCCCGCGCAGCGGGACGAGGCCCGCGCTGCCGCCGACATGGCCGAGGCGGCGGTGCGCGAGGCCGAGGCGCGGCTGGCCGTCGCCCGCCTGCCCGCCCGCCCCGATGCCATCGCCGCCGCCCGCGCCGCGCTGGCCCGGGCCCGGGCCGACCGGCAGGCGATGGAATGGCAGCTGCAGCAGCGCCGCCTGACCGCGCCCGCCTCCGGCACCGTCACCGACATCCTGCGGCATCGGGGCGAGCTTGCCGGGCCGTCGGCCCCGGTCCTGACCTTCCTGCCCGAGGGCGCAGTCACCCTGCGCTTCTATGTGGCCGAGGCCGATCTTGCCGCGCTGTCGCCGGGCACGCGGCTGCGGGTCGGCTGCGACGGCTGCACGTCCGGCAGCGCCACGGTTTCCTTCATCGCCGACCAGGCCGAGTTCACCCCGCCGGTCATCTATGCCCGCGACGCCCGGCAGAAGCTGGTCTATCTGGTCGAGGCCCGCCCCGATCCCGGCAGCGCGCTGAAGCCCGGCCAGATCGTCGATGTCTGGAAGGCGCCATGACCGGGGCGACGGCCATCGACGTGACCGGGCTGACGAAATCCTTCGGCGGCAGGCGGGTGGTGGACGACGTCGCGCTGCGGGTGGCCGAGGGCGAGATCGCCGGCTTCCTGGGGCCGAACGGCTCGGGCAAGACCACCTGCATCCGCATGATCTGCGGCCTGCTGACGCCCGATGCGGGCAGCGGCACCGTGCTGGGCCTGGACGTGCGCCGCCAGCAGCGCGCGATCCGGCGGCAGGTCGGCTACATGACGCAGAAATTCTCGTTCTACGAAGACCTGTCCATCCAGGAGAACCTGGCCTTCGTCGCCGGGCTCTACGGCCTGCCGCGGCAGGCGGTGCGCGACACGCTTGAGGATCTGGGCCTGACCTCGCGCAGGACGCAGCTGGCCGGCAGCCTCTCGGGCGGCTGGAAGCAGCGGCTGGCGCTGGCCGCCTGCATCATGCACCAGCCGCGCCTTCTGCTGCTGGACGAGCCGACCGCCGGCGTCGATCCCAAAGCCCGCCGCCAGTTCTGGGACGAGATCCACGCCCGGGCGCTGGGGGGCATGACGGTGCTGGTCTCGACCCATTACATGGACGAGGCGGAACGCTGCCACCGCATCAACTACATCGCCTATGGCCGGCTGGTGGTCTCGGGCACGGTGGCCGAGGTGATCGCGGGGGCGCGGCTGGTGACGCTGACCGTGCGATCGGCGCGGCCGGGCGAACTGGCCGAGCGCCTGCGCCGGGCCCCGGGCGTCGGGCAGATCGAGCCCTTCGGCACCGCGCTGCATGTGACCGGCACCGACCGCAAGCAGCTTGAAGCCGCGCTGGCCGCCGAAGGCGTGACGGGCCGGCCGGCCGAGACCAGCCTCGAGGACGTGTTCATCCGTCTGATGGAGCTCTCCGAGGACAACATGCGATGAGCTTTTCCCCGACACGGCTGCGGGCGCTTCTGCGCAAGGAGTTCATCCAGATGCGCCGCGACCGCGTGACCTTCGCCATGATGCTGGGCGTGCCGATCATGCAGCTTTTGCTGTTCGGCTATGCGATCAACAGCGACCCGCGGGACATGCCCGCGGCGCTGGTCGCCCCGGCGCAGGACCGCTTCGGCCGCAGCTTCGCCGCAGCGCTGGAGAACAGCGGCTATTACCGCATCACCCATCCCGCGGCCTCGGCCGGGGAAGCCGAGCGGCTGATCACCCGGGGCGAGGTTTCCTTTGTCGTGACGGTGCCCGCCGATTTCGGCCGGCGCATGCAGCAGGGCGACCGGCCGCAGATCCTGGTCGAGGCGGACGGCTCGGACCCTTCGGCGACCAGCGGCGCCATCGCCGCGCTGCCGCGCCTTGCGGACAGCGCCTTTCGCCGCGACCGGCCGGCCGAACCGGTCCAGGGCACGCCCGAAATCGTCGCGCCTCGCGCGCCGGAGATCATCGTGCATCGCCGCTACAACCCCGAGGGCGTCACGCAATACAATATCGTCCCCGGCCTGCTGGGGGTGATCCTGCAGATGACCATGGTGATGATGACCGCCATGGCGCTGACCCGCGAGATCGAGCGCGGCACCATGGAGAACCTGCTGGCCATGCCCGCCACCCCGGCCGAGATCATGCTGGGCAAGATCACCCCCTTCCTGGCCGTCGGCGCGGTGCAGGTCCTTGTCATCCTGGGCGCGGCCTGGGCGGTCTTCGACGTGCCTTTCGTCGGCTCGCTGGGGCTGCTGCTGGCGGGGGTGATGGTCTTCGTGCTGGCGCTGGTGCTGCTGGGCTATCTGATCTCGACCGTGGCGCGCACGCAGATGCAGGCGATGCAGGTCGCGATCTTCGTCTTCCTGCCCTCGGTCCTGCTGTCGGGCTTCATGTTCCCGTTCCGGGGCATGCCCGGCTGGGCGCAGGCCCTGGGCGAGGTGCTGCCGGTGACGCATCTGCTGCGGCTGGTGCGCGCCGTCATGCTGAAGGGCGCGGGCTTCGCCGATGTCGCGCCGCAATTCGCGGCGCTGGCGGCCATGGTGGCGGTGCTGGGGCTGCTGGCCCTGCTGCGGTTCCGCCGGACGCTGGACTGAGCGCCCGCCGGCACAAGAACCGGGGCGCCCGATCCCGCGGCCGCCGCAAGGACCCTTTCCACCCCGTGCGGTCCCGGCGGCGGGCGGCCGGAACCGGCAGGCCTGCTCAGGCGGCCAGGATCACCTTCATCGCCTTTTCCCGCGCGGCATTGCCGAAGACCTCATAGGCCTGCAGGATCTCGTCCAGCCGGAAGCGATGCGAGACCAGCTGCCCCGGATCGACCCGGCCCGATTGCAGGGTGCGAAGCAGCATCGGCGTGGTATTGGTGCAGACCAGCCCGGTCGAGATGGTGATGTTCTTGATCCAGAGCTCTTCCAGATGCAGCTCGACCGGCTGGCCATGCACGCCGACATTGGCGATGTTGCCGCCGGCCGAGACGATCTTCTGGCAGATGTCGAAGGTCGCGGGCACGCCCACCGCCTCGATCGCCACGTCGACGCCCTGCCCTTCGGTCAACTCCATGATCCGGGCCACGGCGTCCTCGGCCCCGACCTGGATGGTGTCGGTGGCGCCGAAACGGCGCGCAAGCTCCAGCCGCGCGGGATCGGTGTCCAGCATGACGATCCGCCCCGGCGCGTAGAATTGCGCCGTCAGCAGCACCGACATGCCGACCGGCCCGGCACCCACCACGGCGACGGTATCGCCCGGCTTGACCCGGCCGGCCTGCACGCCGATCTCCAGCCCGGTCGGCATGATGTCCGACAGCATCACCAGCGCCTCTTCGTCCGCGCCGGCGGGGATCGGATAAAGCGAATTGTCGGCATGCGGGATGCGGACATATTCCGCCTGGGTGCCGTCGATCAGATGGCCGAGAATCCAGCCGCCATCCGCGCAATGTGCGTAAAGCTGGCGCTTGCAGTTCGGACAGGCCCCGCAAGAGGTGATGCAGGAGATCAGCACCGCGTCGCCGGGCCGGAAATTGCGCACGGCCTCGCCGACCTCCTCGACCACGCCGACGCCCTCATGGCCCAGGGTCCGCCCCGGCGTCACCGTGGGCACGTCGCCCTTCAGGATGTGCAGGTCGGTGCCGCAGATCGTCGTCCTGGTGATCCTGACGATCACGTCGGTCGGCTTCCGGATCGCCGGCCGGTTCTTTTCCACCCAGTCCTTCTGGCCCGGACCGTTATAGACCAATGCCTTCATGGCCTTTTCCTCCATTGGCATCCGCGCGTCCCTGCCGACTCTACCCTGCCGCGGCGGCCAAGGCCCGTCCGAATTTCGGACAAATCCGCGCATGGGCAAGGGCGGCCGGGGACGGCCGCCCAAGGCGCGGCGCGCTCAGGCGCGCTCGGGGACGGGCAGGTCCAGCCAGTCCTTGTAGAAGGTCTCGATATCCGGCTCGAAGTCGTGAATGACCGGATACCAGGGCGTCGGCGCCTCGACGTCCAGCAGATCGCCGGAAAGCGGGCAGAAATATTCGCGGATCACCTGCCATTCCGGCGAGGGCGCCATCAGGCGGGGATAAAGCTCCTCCATCTTTTCGGCGGTCTCGCGCACGCGGATGCGGGCGTGCAGCTTCCAGTTCTGGTCCCATTCGCAGAAATCGTGGCCGGCCTGGCTGCGGATCATCCATTTCCGGTCCGACTTGCGCTGCACGATGTAAAGCTTGGGTCCCAGCGGCAGGATGATCGGGTCGTCCCAGTCCACCTGTTCCTGCAGGATCTCCAGGTAGATCTGGAAGCGTTCGCGGTCCTTGGGCGTGGACAGCATGGTGTGCAGCGTGTCGCGGTCGATCTTGCCGTCCACCAGGTCTTTAATCTTGGCTTTGGTATAGGCCATCTTTTCCTCCATTGGATGGGCCTGAAAGAACGGCTGCGCCCGAGGGGGCGGGCGCAGCCCCGGGCGTCATTCCTCGACGAATTGCACGGTCCGGACGTCCGGCAGTTCCGAGATGTCCATCGAGTATTCGCGCCCGTAGGACGGGATCGGCAGGTCGGCCTCCATCAGCCGCCAGTCGACCGGCAGGTCCCAGAAGCTGCGGAACTGCTGTTCGAAGCGCGGGCCGAGCTTGAAGGAGGCGGCATACATCTGCTGGACATGCACGCCGGCCTCCTTGGCCAGGATGCGCTGGCGTTCACCCGCCATCCATTCCTGCGTCGGCACCGATTCCTCCAGCCGCTGCTTGCGGATGGCGCGGCGCCGGGCCTCGGTCGCGGCGGCGTCCACGCCCTTCATGCCGTCGCCGGCGCCCTTCAGCACCACGCCATAGACGCTGTCAGCAAAGCGGGGCAGCAGATAGCCGCCGTTCACGTCGTCGGCCACCTTCTGCGGCTCGCGGTCCAAGGGATCGCCGAAGCCCGGCCCGCCGCGCATGTAGTTCAGATAGAGGTCGTAATCCTTGAACATCGCCTCGGTGGTGATGGCCTGCTTGTCGCGCTTGATCCGCGCATCGGGCAGCATCGCCTCCCAAGTCGGGTTCTCGGGGTCGGTGTCGCCGCCATGCGGGATGGCGCCGCCCTCGGCGATGATCTCCTGAAGCCGGGTGTCATGCGCCTCGAAGCGATAGCCCGAGGCCGCCGGATAGCCGCCCATCAGCCCCCAGTCCGAGCTGATATGACCGTTGCCCATGAAGAACATCGTCCAGTCCTTGGCGTTCCAGACCATGCGCAGGCTTTCGAACCCGCAGCCGCCGCGATACTTGCCGGCGCCGCCGGAGCTGGCCTTGATCTGCCGGCCCAGATAGACCAGCGGCTCGGCCAGCTCCCAGATCTCCATGTCGCCCATGTCGCCTTCGGGGTTCCAGACCGCGGCGGCATGGCTGATGCCGTCCATATGCGCGCTGGCGCCGACGCCGTTCGCCGCACATTCGAACGAGTTGACGGCATGGATCTCGTCATACTGGTTGAAGCCGCCGCCCTGCAGCCAGTTCGAGGTATTGGCGTTGCCGGCGTTCACCTCTTCCAGGTAGCCGCGGCCGAAATAGGCCCGGCTGAGACCCCGCCACAGCGCCGTCCAGGAACTGACCAGGAAGTGCCAGGAATAGCTGAAGGCGACGCGCCGGTCGTCCGGGTTCATCCAGGTGCCCTTGGGCAGGCGGAACTCGGTCCCGTAGGCGGCGCCGTCATTGATCATCTCGGTCGGGATCAGCGATTGCGTCATCATCACCCAGATGCCGCTGGTGAAGCTGACCTGATGGGCGTTGTAGGTGTGCCAGCCCCAGCGGCTTGATCCCTCGAAATCCAGCCGCCAGGTGCCGTCGCCGCGGATGGTGATTTCCGACGGGGTATGCATGATCGTGTCGACCTTGGCGAAGTCGGAGGGCACCCGCACGTCCTCATGCGCATAAGGCACGTCCACGAAGCCCACTTGCCGGTATTTGCCGGGGATAGTCATCGCCTTGATGCGGGCCTGCAGGCCGATGCGGCCGTGTTCGACCGATTCATAGGCGAATTTCCAATAGGCCTCGATGCCCTCGTCGGCGATCACCTCCTGCACCAGGTCGCGGATCATGTGGCAGCCGGCGACGCGGGTGCGCTCGTCCAGCATCCAGTAGCGGGTGGTGCGCACCATGCGCTGGCTTTCATGCAGCCAGTCGCGCTTCAGCTCGTCGTTCTCGCCGATCTTGCGGCAGGTGATAGAATAGCCGTCGCCGAAACGCTGCACCTGGCCCGTGGACATCGAGCCGGGGCCGACCGAGCCGGTGTCGATCACATGGGTCACGCCGCCGACCCAGCCGATCAGCTCGCCCTCGTGAAAGATCGGCACGATGGTGTGGATGTCGCAGGGATGGACATTGCCGATCAGGCTGTCGTTGTTGCAGAAGATGTCCTTGTCCTTGATGCCGGGGTTCTGCTCCCAGCCGTTCTCGATCATGTATTTGATCGCCGCGCCCATGGTGCCGACATGGATGATGATGCCGGTCGAGGTCAGGATGCTGTCGCCCGCCGCGTTGTAGAGGGTGAAGCAAAGCTCGCCCTCCTGCTCGACGATGGGCGAGGCGGCGATCTTCTTGGCGGTCTCGCGCGCGTCCACCACCCCGGCCCGCAGGCGGGAAAACAGCTTATTGTACTTGATCGGGTCGCTGTCGCGCAGCTCCAGCCGGTCGAGGCCGGCGTAATGTTTCGTCCGCTTGGTGGCCTCCATCAGCCGGTCACGGTGCTGCTTCAGCGTCTCGCCGCCGCGGACGATGCCGCGCGTCTCGACTTTGGATTGCATGTTCATGATGTTTCCTCCCCGGGAAATCAGACTTCTTTCAGGTGGAACAGGCGGTGACCGTCCAGCCAGGTCTCGAACCCGCCCGGCACCACGAAGGTCGTCGCGTCGGATTCGATCACGGCGGGGCCGGTGATGCGGTTGCCGGGCTGCAGCGCCTCCATCCGGTAAAGCTGGGCATCCACCCATTTCTTGTGCCGGTAGAACTTGCGCGTGCCGAGCTTGGCCTCCTCGGGCGGGGTCGGGCCGGCCTCGGGCTCTTTCGGGATCTTCGGCTTCGGGATCGGCACCGTGCCGCGCATGATCGCGCCGGTCACCGAATAGCCCAGCTCGGGCGAGCGCGCCGAGGCGGCATACACCCGGCCATAGGTGTCGTTGAAGGCATCGACCAGCTTGTCCCAGTCCTCGGCGGAATGCGCCTCGGTGATCGGGCTTTCGATCTCCAGGTCGTTCAACTGGCCGCGATACTGCATGCGGAAGCCCGGTTGCAGCTTGACCCGGTCGGGGCTGTAGCCGTTGATCTCGAACTCTTCCAGCACCCGCTCGCGCAGCTCCTCCCAGGCGGCTTGCAGGGTCTTGGCCTGGTTGGCCTTCAGATCGGCGCTTGCGTCGCTGGCGATGTTGATGTCCAGCGACTTGTCATAGCGGTATTCGAAATCCGCCGCCGCGCAGCCGAAGGCGGAAAAGCCCGCCGCCCAGGCCGGCACGATCACGTCCTCGAAGCCCAGCCCCTCGGTATAGCCGTAGGTATGGACCGGACCGGCGCCGCCATAGCTGAAGCAGACGAAGTTGCCCGGCGTCGAGCCCTTGCCCGAGATCATCGAGCGCAGATAGTCGCGCAGGTCGCTGTCCAGAAGCTCGATCACGCCCGCCGCCGCATCCTCGACCGTCAGGCCCAGTGGGTCGGCGATCTGCTCTTTCATCGCGTTCCAGGCGCGCTCGCGGTCCAGCTTGACCTGCCCGCCCAGGAAATTGTCGGGGTTCAGATAGCCCAGGATGACGTGGCAATCCGAGATGGTCACGGTCTCGATCCCCGACTCGGCCCAGCAGACCCCGACCCGATAGCCGGCACTGTCCGGTCCCAGCTTGATCGCCTTGGTATAGGGATCCAGCCGGATGAACGAACCGGCGCCCGCGCCGACCGAATCCATCGCCACCAGCGGCAGCGACAGCACCAGCCGCGCCATGTCGGGGTCGTTGCGGATCGTCAGCTCGTTCTGGGTGATCAGCGCCACGTCGAAGGAGGTGCCGCCGATATCCGAACAGGCGATGTTGGAATAGCCCAGCACCTCGCCCAGGTATTTCGCCCCGATCACCCCGCCGATGGGGCCCGAGACGATGGTGCGCGCCAGTTCCTTGGCCTTCCAGCTGATGGTGCCGCCATGCGTCGCCATGACCCGGAAGTCGAATTTCGAGCCGTTCTCCTTGAAGGCCGAGGTGATCTTGTTCAGCGTCTGGCGCGAGGGCTCGGCGGCATAGGCTTCCAGGATCGTGGTGTTGGTGCGGTGGGTTTCCTTGCGCACCGGGTAATAGTCGGTCGAGGCGAAGACCGGGATCGCCTTGCCGGATTTCTGGATCTCCTCCAGCACGATGTCGCGCACCCGGCGTTCATGGCCGGGATTGCGATAGCTGTGCAGAAGCGAGATCACGATGCCCTCGACATCCTGGGCGATCAGGTCGCGGGCGGCCTGGCGGGCGGTGTCCTCGCGCAGCGGGATCACTACGGTGCCGGACATGTCCACCCGTTCCATCACGCCGCGCGTCAGGTGGCGCGGCACCAGCGGCTCGTCGTAGTAATGCGTGTTCAGGTGGATGCGGTCCTCGTAGGCGAAGCCCAGATAGGCCTGGATGGCGCGGCCCATGCGGTGGAAATCCTCCATCCCCGCATTGACGATCAGCCCGCAGCGCAAGCCCTTGCGCTGCACCACGCGGTTCAGCATGGCGGTGCCGGAATAGACGCCGGTCTGGATTTCGGACAGCGCCTCCTCCAGCGTCAGGCCCCAATGTTCCAGCCCCTCCCTGGAACTGGCGATCAGGCCGAGCGCCTCGTTCTGCGGCGTCGATTGCGCCTTGCCGACGACGAAGTCGCCCTCGGCATCGACGAAGAACGTGTCGGTCATGGTGCCGCCGGCATCGATGCCCAGCACCTGCACCTTGCGATTGTTGGATTTGTCCAATGGCACGGTTTTCTCCTCCCATTGCGCCACCCTCCCGTGGCGTAGGGTCAGGATGTCGTGCCGGGGGGCGGCCGTGTTGTCCGGTTTTCGGACGGTCCGTCGGACATGCTGCGGACGCCTTGCCGCGTCCGCGAAACCGGCGCCGGCTCAGTCGCGGCGCGGGCGCGGGATGCCGTATTGGTCCAGTTTCAGATACAGCGTCGAACGCGCGATTCCCAGCCGCCGCGCCACCTCGGTCATGTTGCCGCCCGCCTCGGCGACGGCGGCGGCGATCTCGGCCCGCTCGCGGTCGCGCAGCGTCTCTTCGCGGCGGGGACCGGCGGGCCGGGCCAGATGCGCGGGAAGATCGGACCGATCGACCAGCCCGCTGAGCGAGGTCGCACCCAGCGATTCCATGAGGTTGCGCAATTCGCGCAGATTGCCGGGCCAGTCATGCGCCTGCAGTTGCCGCATCGCCGCCGGGGTGAAGCGCAGCGCCTTGCCGCGGCGGCGCTGCGGATAGGCCTGGGCAAAGCGGCGGATCAGCCCGGGCAGGTCGTCGCGCCGCTCGGCCAGGCCCGGCAGGCGCAGGGTGGCGGCGGCCAGCCGGAAATACAGGTCGCCGCGCAGATCGCCCTGCGCCATCCGCTCGGCAAGGCCGACCGAGGACAGCGACAGGATCTGCGGCGGCACCGGCGCGGCGCGGGCCAGCCGGGCCAGCGCCTGCACCAGCAGCGGCTGCGCCTGGCGCGGCGTCTGGGCCGGCTCGTCCAGGCACAGCGTGCCGCCGGCCTCGGCCAGCCGCGCCAGCCGCGCATCGATCAGGTCGCCGCGCAGCGTCTCGGGGTCCAGCAGGCTGCAATCGAGGAACTCCAGCGGCTGGCCGGACAGCGGCCCGGCCAGATGCAGCGCCCGGGCCAGAGTCTCCTTGCCCGCGCCGACCGGCCCCTCGATCAGCAGCGGCACGCCGCTTTCCAGATATTTCCGCGCGGCGGCGCAGATCGGCGCCATGGCCGCGCCGCTTTGCGCGATCTGCGCCAGGCTCACCGCCGGGTCCGGGGCCGGCCGGCCCCGCGCACCGGGGCGCTGCAGCGTGACCATCACCCCCAGCATGTCGCCGCGCTCGACCAGCACGTCCACATCGGCATGGGGCAGGACCTGCCGCAGCCGCGCGGCCAGATTGCCCGGATCGCCCTGATGCGCGTCGGGCGGCAGCGGCAGGGCCGCTCCGGCCTCGTCGCCCCAGGCCCGGCCGGCGGCCGAGCGGAAATCGGCGCTGGACCAGACCGGCTGGCCGAAGCGGTCCAGCACCATGATCTCGTCGCCGCGCTGGCCGCGGCGTTCGGCCAGCAGCCGCTCGATCAGCCGGCGGTGTTCCTGCAGCCCGGCATTGCGGATCGCCTCCTCGATCTGCATGGCCAGCGTGACCGAGAAGGCCGCGACCTGCCCGAAGGACTGCCCCGAGGGCCCCGAGATGTCGATGGCGCCCAGAAGCGCGCCGTTGAACGGGTCGCGGATCGGCGCGGCGGCGCAGGACCAGCGCTGGATCGCCTCGCAGAAATGCTCGACGCCCGAGATGGTGACCGGCTTGGCCAGGTGCAGCGCCGTGCCGATGGCGTTGGTGCCGATGGCGTCCTCGTCCCAATGGCCGCCGGGATGCAGGTGGTTTTCCTGGCCGCGCGACAGGATGCGGGCATCGCCCTCGGCCTCCATCACCACGCCGCCGCGGTCGCAAAGCAGCAGCATCATCCCGGCATCGTTCAGCATGTAGCCGGCGCGGCGGATCGCGGTCTGCGCCGCCGAGCGCAGGCGCTGGTTGCGGTTGCGGATGGCGCGCAATTCGTCCTGGGCGACGCTGGGCGCGCGCTTGAGGGTCTCGATCTCTTTCCGCCCCCTGGACCTGACCCAGGATCTGAGCACGACCTCCCGAATGCTGGGGGGCACGCTCCCCAGCGCGCGGAATCGCTCCCAGTCCTCCTTCTGGATGCTTTCCGGCATATGCTGCGCCCTGTGTTGAGGCTGGGCGATAGTAAGGGGCCGGCCCCAGCCGGTGTCAAGAAAAAGCCGGATCGGCCCCGGCCGGCGCGGGCCGCCGGCGCAATCCGCCGAAACCCTGCGAAGGATGAAGCGGCGGCAAAGCCCGGCCGCCGCCGTCGGGCGCGTGGCGCGGGGGCTTACAGCACGATGTCGTCCAGGCTCTGCAGTTCGATCACGCTGCGCGGCGGCCGGCCGGGGGCGCCGCCCCTTTCCACCAGCGCGGCCAACGGGTCGGCCGCCTTCAGCGCGCCGAAATCGAAGCCGCTGATGCGCTCGAGGTCGCACAGGCGCAGCTGGAACGTGCGGTAGCTGGCGAAGTCGAAGCCCTCGACCGATTCGATCACCTTCTGCTCTTGCAGCAGCCGCTGGATCAGATCGGCCTGGCTGAGCAGATAGGCGCTGGCGCTGAGGCCCAGCTCGCCGCCGCTGCCCTCGATCTCGGCCAGCATGACGACGACCTTGAAGTAGCGCATGGGAATGCCTGCGGCCGCCCCCTCGGGCCGGGGATCGTCCTCGTGCAGGATCGGGCCGTGGAACAGGACGCAGCGGAAGCCATGCGTGCGCGGGCTGGTCAGGACGTGGTCCTCGATCCCGGTCCAAAGCGCGTTGTCCGGCCCCAGCCCCAGATGCCAGGGACAGGCGACGGGGCAATGGAAACCGTCGGCAAAGGCAAGGGCCGCGGTTTCCTCGTCATCGCCCCAGGCCATTGCCGCCGGCCGGACCAGGGGAACCGCGACGACCGCCGGATCGCCCTGGTCCGTGGCGCCGGCCTGCAGGTCGGCGGCGATGCGGCCGTCCCTGCGCCAGCCCTGCGGGTGGCGCTTTTGCGGGCGCCGCTTGCGGGCATCGATATTCGCCGCCGCCAGCAGCGGCAGCCGGCGCGCCACCGAGAACAGGATGCCGAAATTCTGGTATTTCAGCTCATGCGGGCGCTCGGCGCTGGCATCCGAGGGAACCGCCAGCGGCAGAGGAACCGGATGGGTCTGCAGGAAATCCGGGTCATACCCCGGCCGCCCGGCCAGAGAGGCCGCGGCGGGCGGCGGATCGAGCGGCGAAACGACCACGGTGGACGTGCGGCTCGTCCCCTGCGGGATGCTGTCGAGCACCGCCCGGATCGTCGAGGCGCGCACGGCGGAATTGCCGATGCCGAAGCGCCCGGCGAAATGCAGGCCGACCACCTTGCCGCTGCAGAGCGATATCACCGGGCTGCCGGAATTCCCGCCCAGGGTCGTGCAGTCGTGGCGCAGGATCTGCGGGCCCTCGGCCGCCATCAGATAGCCCGGCGAAAAGCGTTTCACGTCGTAGATGCCGGTAAAATACCGCTCCATCAGCGTCGGATCGTTGCGCAGGGAATCGCGGGCCGGATAGCCGACGACGGCGACCAGCTCGTCCTTGGCGATGTCCTCCTCGGCCAGCGTCAGCGGCTGTAGGGCCAGCGGTGATCCGGCCGGCGGGCAGGCAATGCGGCCGATGGCGATATCGGCGGCGATGTCGTCGGCAAGATAGACGAAGCGGTCGATGGCCAGCACCGTCCGGGGATCGGGGTCCAGGCCCAGCTCTTCGGCGAAATCCACGGCGGCGCCGTATTGGACATTGCCCGGGGCGAACATGTAGACGGCATCGCCGCGCGCGGTGCGCCGCGCCACCAGCCGGGCGACATGGCGGTTGGTGACGACCAGAAGGTGATCGTCGCGCCTCTGCACCACCCAGGCGGTGCCGCCCCAGCTCTGGTCGTGGTTCAGGAACTCGACCCTGCCGACCGAGCCCAGCAGCGGCTCGACCGCGGTGATCCGGCCGTCGATATCGGCGGGGAAATCCGCGCCCAGCTTGTGCTTGCCCTGGACGGCGCCCTGCACCACCATCAGCGGCGGCCGGCCGAGCGCGCGGACGATCGCCTCGAGCTGCGAGGGCTGCGAGCCGACCGATTCAAGCTGCGTCGGCTGCGTCGAAAGCAGCTCGCGCGCGCGGTCCGGGGTCAGGCCCAGCTCGCGCAGGATCGGCGGATCGTCGTCCACCAGGACGCGGGCGCGGTCGATGGCGCCGCTGCCCGAGAGCCGTTCCAGCCGGCCCAGGCTTTCCTGTTCATGGTTCATCCTGCCTGCCCTCCTGATCGTAAAGCCTGGGTGATGATGCCGCCGCCCTGTTCCAGGACCGGCAGCCAGTGGCCGTCGCTGCCGTCGCGCCGGCTCAGCACCGCGAGCGGGGCTTGCTGGACCGGAATAATCCCGGCGCGCTGCACCAGCGCCAGCCGCTCGTCCAGCCCGGCGCCGGGCGGCAGATCGGCCGCGATCCCGGCCAGCGCGGCGCGCAGCGGCGGCGAATCCGCCGGCGGCGGCCGGTCGGGCGACGCCTGCCAGATGTGAAAGGCGCGCCGCGCCGCCTCCGTGGCGTCGGGCCGGGCCAGAAGCCGCAGCGCGCGCTCTTGCGCCAGCGGGTCGATCCGCGCCTCGCAGGCCCAGCCGGCCGGCCGGTTCCGGCCATAGCCCCACAGGCCCAGCGTCGCCTGCTGCCAGCGCGCCGCGGCGCGGGCCAGCACCAGCAGGTCGGGCGCCGGCACCAGGGACGACACCCCGCCGGCGAATTCCGCGACCAGCCCCATGGCCTGGATCAGCGCCAGCGCCTCGCGCCCGCCCGAGGCCAGCCGCGCCTGCGCGGTATCCAGCCCGGACAGCCCCGGCATCAGCAGCGCCGACAATTCGCCCAGACGCGGGCCCAGGCTTTCGGCCGCCTGCGGAACCCGCGCCGCGCCGGCATCGGCCAGCGTGTCGATCAGGGCGCGGATCGGCTGGCCGTAGGGATTGACCGGCGCCATCGCCAGCGCCGCGCCGCAGGCATCCATCTCGCGCGGGTCCTGCCCGGCGGGGGCAAGTTCCAGGCCGAAACCGGCCCGCAGCGCCTGCGCCCGCGCATGCAGCGCCAGGGCGGCATGGGGCGGGGCCTCGGGCAGCCAGCGCGCGACGGCGCCGGCGGCCTCGTTCTCGCCGGAAAGCCCCGGGCCGCGCGCGCAGAGCATGGCGAATTCCAGCGCCGCCGCGCGCAGGCCGCCGCGCCCGATCTGCCCCAGCGCGCGGCCGGCCAGCGCCAGGAAATCGTCCTGCCGCAGCCGCGCGCAAAGCTCGTCAAAGCGGAACTCGGCCCAGATTTCCAGCAGCACCAGCCCGGTCAGCCCCACGTCGTCGTGCAGCGCCCCTTCCAGCGCCGCCATGTCGAGGCAGGGCTGAAGCCGGCGGACGATCCCCCATTGCCCGGTCCGCCACTGATGCGCCAGCAGCAGCAGCCCGGTCGGGCCGTCAGCGGGAAAGGGTCGGCGGAACCGCTGCCGGACCAGGAAGGAGGCCTCGCGCAGCGCCCCGGCTTCAAGCATGTTGCGCAGGTCGGTCAGGTCGCCGGCGTTTTCGGGCTGTCCCTCGGCCGGCGGGTCGATGCGCATCAGCCGGGCGCTGCCGGGCGCGACCTGCAGCCAGGCCATGCCGGCGCGGTCGGGGCGGCGGCGGGGACGGGCGGCGCCTGGCGGGCGCGGGGCCGGATCGGCGCGGCGGCGCGGCGGCGCGGTCCCGCGCGCCCGTTCGCCGCGCGCGCGCACCACCGCGTCGCGCGCCGGGGGCGGCAGGTCATCGAACAGCCGGCCGGTAAGGCGCAGCGCCAGCGCGGCATCGATCCCGGGCATGGGCTCCCCGGCCCGGGTCAGCTGCAGCAGGTGATACAGCCTCAGGGCCGGATCGCGCCCGTCGTGATGGGCGGCGGCGCGGCGGTTGATCTCGGCCGCGCCTTGCGGGTTTTCGGCATAGGTCAGCTCGAGAAACTCGGCCCGCAGCTCGTCGCGATGCACCAGCCCGCCCGCCGGATCGCGCCGGACCAGCCAGGACTGCGCCGCCAGCGTCTCCAGCAGCGCCTCGGCCTCGGCTGGGCTCAGCACCTGCCCCAGCGCGGGCGCCACGATGCCGGTCAGGGCCTCGGCATCCAGGCAGGGCAGGATCAGCCCTTCCGAGGCGATGCGGCGGATGTCGGCGGGCACGCGCGACAGGATGGCGCGATACAGATAGCCGTTGGTGGATTGCCGGATCTGCTCTTCCCCCAGCGAACCGCCGCTTTCCTGGACCGCGCGCGTGACCAGCAGCAGGCGCAGGGGGTTGCCCTGCGACAGCCGGGCGATGCGGCGGCGCAGCCCCGGCTGCACGCCGCGCCGTTCCAGGATCGCCTGGATCACCTGATTTTCCAGCCCCTCCAGCGGGATGAGCGCCCGGAGCCGCGGGTGATCCTCGCCGAAGATGCTGCCGCGCCCGGCCGAGATGAGGTTGATCGGGATGCTGCCCGGCGCGGCGAAGCGGTCCAGCTCTTCGAGCAGCCGCCCGACGAAGGTTTCGCCATGGCCGTGCAGCACCTCCAGCGTGTCCAGCAGGAACAGCAGCCGCCGGCCCCGGCCCGCGACCAGTTCGATCATCTGGTGCAGATGCTCGAAGGGCGCCACGGTTTCGGCAGTGTTGGCGCCGATCGAGGTGCGCCGCTCGGCCTCGCGCAGGCGCTGGTCCTGCAAGGCGGCGGCGGCTTCGGGAATGGCGGTGCCGATCTGGCGCGAGATTTCGTCGAAGACCGCCGCGGTGTCGCCGGTCTGCAGCGAGGAGCGGTCGAAATCCAGCCGGATCAGCACCATGTCCGGCAGGTCGCGGCATTCGCGGATCACCTGTTCGAGCAGGAAGGTCTTGCCCAGCCCCGGCAGCCCCTGGATATGGACGGTCCGCAGCGGAGGCGCCCGCTGCGGGGCGGCGAGCGCCGCGCGGATGCGGGCGATTTCCTCGGCCCGGCCCAGGATGCCCTGTTCCAGCAGCGCATCGGTCAGCGCGGCGCCGCGCAGCCGGTCCAGCAGGCTGCCAAGGCCCGCCAGAAGCGGATGGCCCGGCGCCCCCGGCCCCGCCTGTTCCAGAACAGCCACTAGCCCGGCCAGCTCCTCGGCGGCGACCGGCTCCAGCCCGTCGATCAGCCGGCGCAGCCGGTCGGGCGCAAAACCGTCCCGGCCTTGCAACGCCCGGACGATGGGCGTGTCGGGCAGGTCGCCCGACAGGTCTGCGGCCGGATCTCGGGCCGGGGCGGCGGCCTCGAGCGACTTGTGCCGCGGCAAGAGCCGCATCCGCCACAGCGCGCCGCCCTTTTCCGGGGCGGCGCCGGCTTCCTCGGTGCAGGCCTCGCGTAGCGCCGACATCAGCTGGCCGCGCAGCTGCAGGTCGATGCGCTCCTCGCCCCGCAGCACCTCTTGCAGCAGCAGGCGCGGGGAAAAGCTGTCGCTCAGGGCAGCGCGGAGAAACAATCTGTCGCGCAGCTGGCGGTATCGGTCCGGCATCGCCATCAGCGCATCCCCATCCGTTTCCTGACGCAGCTCTGCAGGCGCCTGGTCGCCCGCCGCATGTGGTCGAAATCATAGATGCCGGGATGCAGCTGCGGCAGGCCATGCGTGACCTGCCGCACCATGTCCTCGGCCAGCATCGGGTCCAGCGCCTCCTCGCCCGTCAGGTCGCGCAGCATCGCGGCCAGCGTCACGGCGATGTCGGCATCGGTAAAGCGGCCCAGCGGATCGACCAGCAGCCCCGGCCGCCGGGCGGTCAGCGCCTCTTCGGCGTTCTGGAAGCGCAGCGGGGCCAGGGCATATTGCTCGAATCCGGCCAGGATCAGGCGCAGGTTGCGATGGGCGACCAGCCATTCGACCAGATGCTCGAACTCGGCCAGCACCGGCTCGGCCAGCTCGCCGCCGGGGGGCGTTTCCAGGAAGAACCAGAAGATGCGGTCCTCGGCCTCGGCGCGGCGCTGCAGCTCCTGGGCCAGGCGCTGCGCGCGGTCGCGCTGTTCGGCGACGCGGCTGGTCTCATGGCCGCGCACCCCGGCATGGGCCTCGGCGGCGGGGCGGTCCAGCGCCATCCGCGCCAGCCCGTCGAGCAGGTTTTCGGTCGAAAGCGCGGTCGGGACGCGCCAGAGCACATCGCGCACCATGGCCTGCGCGGCGGGCCGCTGGCTGGCCAGAAAGGCGCGCAGCATGTCGAAGCTGAAGCCCAGCCCGGTCGCCCGGCTGGTGTCGAGCCGGCGGATCCACAGCCCGCGCAGCAGCGAATCCGGCTGTTCGACCATCGCCGCCAGCCCGGCGAAGAACTGCTGGCGGCCGATGATGATCGGCCCGTCCAGATTGCCGTCCAGCGACCACAGATAGCGCGGCGGGCAATCCTGCCGGATCGCGTCCAGAAAGGCCGGCTCGGCCGCGAACTGGCTGTGCGGCACCAGCCGGCCCCGGCCCCCGGTCCGGCCCTGATGCAGCCCGATGAAGCGCAGGTCGGTATCGAAGCCCGGGCCGCCGGAGGAACCCGGCTCGGTGGCGATGTCGTGCTGCAGGCGGATGTCGTCCTTGCGGCGCAGCACCCGGCCCGAGACGAAGCCCCGCGCCTTGCCGCGCGGATAATGCACCAGCGCCAGCATCCTGGGGCCGGTCCATTCGACGGGCTGCGGGGGCAGCTCGATATGGCCGTAGCTGTGCCCCAGCGGCAGCAGCACCCGCAGCAGCGCCACGTCGCGGTGGCTGGCCGCCTCGGCAGGCGGCGGCAGGCCGCCGTCGTGCTCGCAGGCATGGACCGGCGAATGCCAGACCAGCCGGGCGGGATAGCGCCTGCCATCCGAGGCGAGGATGCGGATCTGATGCAGGTGAGGGCCCGCCGCCGGCACGGCTGCCGGATCGGCGCCGGGAAGGGCCGGCTGCGGTTGCCGGGCGCAGATGAGCTCCTCGATCACATGGGCCGCGGTCAGCACCAGCCGGGCCGAGACGAAAGCGCCCGACCCCATCACCCGCCGGTCCAGCAGGATGCGGCAGCGGAATTGCCGGGCCCGGGTGGCAAAGGCCGCCAGCGGGTCGAAGGGAAAATCGTTTGGCTCCGGTTCGGGGATCGCGCTTTCGGCGCCCCGCCGGCGCCGCACCGCATCCCAGATCGGCGCATTGGGCTGCAGGGGGCGCAATTCGATGCCGCGCGCGCCCAGAAAGGCGATGAAGCTGCCGCTGGTGCCGCTGTCGTTCAGCACGGCGGCAAGGACATCGGCCAGGTCGTCGCCCTCTTCGGCGGCCTCGCGCAGCCCGTCCAGATTCACCGGCCGGTCGGGATCGGGGAACAGGAAGGCCAGCGCCTCTTCCACGGTGGCGGCATGGGCGCCCAGCACGGCGCGGATGCGGTTGGCCGTGACCGCCATCGCCGCCCCGTCACAGGCCGACCGCGGCGCGCAGGGCGGGGGCGTCGCGCAGGACCCGGGCCAGGGCCTCGGTGGGCTGGTCCGCGCCGGCCACGGCCGGAGGCATGGCTGCGGGGACACCGGGGGCTTCGGTCCCGGCCACGGCCTCGGCCAGCGTTTCCAGCGCCCTTTGCCGGGCCGCCGCGCGATAGCTCAGCCAGATCAGCTCGGGCGCCAGGTCCGCCATGGCGGGGTCGACCTCGCCCAGGATGCCTTCGTCGATGCCGGCAAGATGCATCTGCAGGATGTCGAGCGTCGGGGCCGCATCCGGCGGCGGCGCCGGCGGTGCCTCGGTCGCGGCCGGCAGCGCGGCGCCAAGCGCCCGGGCGGCGTTGATGACCCCCGCCCCCAGCCGCTGCGAACCGTTCCAGACCGGCGGCGGCGTCATGCCCTGCGTCGCGCAATGCACCCACATCGCCTGCACCGTGGTGCCGCGCTGCCGCGCCGCCTGCTGCAGCTTGGCCCGCCCGCCATGCCTTGCCACCCACAGCGCCGCCACCCCGGCGCTGATCGAGGTCGCCAGCGTCGTGCCCTGGCTGGCGCGGATGCCGGCATCGCTGTCGCCGGCGCGGTTCTTCGCCGCCCCCCAGACATGCTCGCCGAAGGCCGAGAAGGTCACCTGCGGGCCCCTGCCGGTCTTGGCCCAGGGCCGCAGGTCGGGTTGCAGCGCCGCCACCGCGGTGCAGATGCCCAGCGGCGCATAGGCGGCCGGGAACACCACCAGAGGCCAGCAATTGCCCGCGGCGCAGACGATGACCACGCCCTGCGCCACGGCGCGGCGCAGGGCCGCCTCGGTGCTGGCGACGCGCGTCGGGCCGCCCAGGGCCATGGCGATGACGTCCGCCCCCTGCGCGACGGCATGGTCGATGGCCGCGGCGATCTGGCGCTGGCTGAAATCCACCACCGACCGGATGGTGCGCAGCGGCATGATCCTGGCCTCGGGCGCGGTGCCGGTGATGCCGCCGGGCTTCTGCGTCTCGCCCGCCGCATTGGCCGAGCCGCGCGAGGCGATCACCGACATGACCAGCGTGCCATGGCCCGGCTGCATCAGCGGCCCGGTCGAGAAACGGTCGCGGGCATCGGTGCCGCCCTCGACGAAATTGCGCTCGGCCCGCAGGTCCAGGACATCGGCCAGCTCGTTATGGCTGCTGTAGCCGGTATCGATGACCGCCACCGTCGCCCCCTGCCCCCGCGTCGTCTGCCAGGCGCCGATGGTGTCGATCAGCGGGTGATGCCAGCCCCAGGGGCGGCTGCTGTCGGGCCTGGTCGCGCAGAGCCCGGCCAGGCTTTCCTGTTCGGCGCCCAGATGGGCCGAGCCGTAAAGGCTGTCGGGCAGGACCGGATTGGCCTCGGCCGCGCCGACGGCGGCGCGCAGCTCGCGGGCGAAGGCGAAGATCTCGCGCTCTTGCCCATGCGGGTCGATCCGGGGGAAATCCACGAAGAAATAGCGGTCGGCCTCGGCGTCGAAGACCGGCTCGACCGACAGTTCGGCATCCGGCAGGGTGGCGGCCACCCGGGTCCGCACCGCCTCTGCCGGCTGCTCGGCGGCATAAACCAGTTCGACGGTCAGCGGGTCCACCCCCTCGACCGGAATGCCCTGACGCAGGGCCATGAAAGACGCCATCACCATGTCCACCTCCTCCTGCCGCCGCCCCGGCCTGCCGCGGGAATCGCGGGGCCGGTCCGGCGGCGGCGGCGTGCGCCCCGAATGCCGGATCGCCCGGCGCGGAAGGCCGATTGCGAATTGCCGCCGCGGTTGAAAGCGGCGCGAAAAACCAGCGCATTATCCGGGATACCGCCGATGCAGCGGCCTTGGCCGGGCATTTTCAATCCCGGCCGGACTTCGGTCCATGTCGGGCTGTCTGAAAAAACCCGGACATTCTGGCAATCGCGAAACGGTAATGCACACATCTCAGAGCTCATAAACGGGTGGGTCACTCTGATCTTCTTGAAAGTTAGCAGATTTTAATCACAGGTAAAGCGATTCGGCATGCAATGCGGCGAGGCGGGGATTCTGCGGCATCGGGTTTTCCCGGAGCCTGTGCATTTCTTGCCGGAATCCCCAGGCTGCGAAAGTTTTTGGAATGGGATTTTCCGAATCTTTTTGTTTTATTCGGGGCTGCGCGATGAATGCGCATCCGAAATTCCATTCGTTCGGGGTCGCCATGCCGGCCGGCGCGGTCTCGCGGGGTTGTGGCGGAGCCGGGCAGGATGAACGGCCCGCCGCAAAAGGTGGTCGTCAGAAACCCCGGGAAGCCCATCCGCTGGCAAAGGGGCGCTGGCTCCGGCCCGAGCGATTCCGGCTTGCCGGACTGGGGCAAGAGATGGCGCGCCCGGCCGGCATTGCGACGGATTGCGGCAAGATTGTGACGCTTCCTCTACCCAAGGATGTATCCGGCGGCGGATCTCGCACGGATGCAGATTTCCTCGGACCCGGCCGGTCAACGATTCGGCCTCCCGCGGCGGTGCGGTGCGCCGGCAAGCCGGGCGCCGCGCCGTCCTTCAGGCCCGCGCCCCGTCACGCGGCGGGCGCGCGGGGCGGCAGTCTTGCCGCATGATTTTGCTGGTCTTTCCCTCCCTGCCAGGCGGTGGCATCGCAGCGACAGGGCGGGCCGGGTTTCGCCGGGACGCCCGGCTGCCCGTAAATCGGGCAGGAACCTTTTTGACTCTTCACGGTTTTGTGGGAAGAATGAACCAAGGCGTCCACCGAAGCTTCCAGCGACGCGCCTGCACGCGAAGGTTGCCAGACCATGATCGATTCCGCCAAAGAAGCCGGTCATCCCCCGCAGCGCAAGCGGGACGAAATCCTTGCCTTCCTGATCCTCGCCGTGGTGATCTGGCCGATCCTGTCGGTGGCGATCGTCGGCGGCTACGGCTTCCTGGTCTGGATGTGGCAGATCATCTTCGGACCACCCGGACCCATACATTAGGGAAAGCCCATGCGCGAGCCAGACAGGACCCCCATCCAGCGACGCGACATTCTGACCGGAAAGCTGAAACAGGCAGAGCCGCGCTTCCTTCACATCTCCAGCGCCATCGTCACCACGCGGCCGGAACGGGCCCCTGACGTCGCCCGGCGCCTTGCCGCCCTGCCGGGGACCGAGGTGCACGCGGTCCAGGGCGCCAAGATCGTCCTGGTCCTTGAAGGCGGCTCGGTGGGCGAGATCGGCGGCCGGCTGGCCGAGATCTCGGTCATGGAGGACGTGTTCTCGGCCAATCTGGTTTTCGAACAGGTGCTGCCCGCCGATGAGAAGGAGGCGCTGGCATGAGCATTTCCAGACGCGACCTGCTCAAGGCGCAGGCGGCGGGGATCGCCGCGATGGCCGCCAATATCCCGCTTTCCGCCGATGCGCAGCCGGTGCCCGGCGGCGTCGAATCGCTGCAGATCACCTGGTCCAAGGCGCCCTGCCGCTTTTGCGGCACCGGCTGCGGCGTCATGGTCGGCGTCAAGGACGGCCGGGTGATCGCCACCCATGGCGACCTGCTGGCCGAGGTGAACCGGGGCCTGAACTGCGTCAAGGGCTATTTCCTGTCCAAAATCATGTATGGCCAGGACCGCCTGACCCAGCCGCTGCTGCGCAAGAAGGACGGCGTCTATGCCAAGGACGGCGAGCTCACCCCGGTCAGCTGGGAGGAAGCCTTCGACACCATGGCCGCCCAGGCGAAGCGGGTGCTGAAGGACAAGGGACCCACCGCCGTCGGCATGTTCGGTTCCGGCCAGTGGACCATCTTCGAGGGCTATGCCGCGACCAAGCTGATGCGGGCGGGGTTCCGGTCGAACAACCTCGACCCCAATGCGCGGCATTGCATGGCCTCGGCGGCCTATGCCTTCATGCGCACCTTCGGCATGGACGAGCCGATGGGCTGCTATGACGATTTCGAGGCGGCGGATGCCTTTGTCCTCTGGGGCTCGAACATGGCCGAGATGCATCCGATCCTGTGGACGCGGGTGGCGGACCGGCGGCTGGGCCATCCGCATGTGAAGGTGGCGGTGCTGTCCACCTTTACGCATCGCAGCTCGGACCTTGCGGACATTCCCATCGTCTTCAAGCCCGGCACCGACCTGGCGATCCTGAACTACATCGCCAATCACATCATCCAGACCGGCCGGGTGAACCGCGATTTCGTGGATCGCCACACCACCTTCGTCGCCGGCGCGACCGGCATCGGCTACGGGCTGCGCGACGACGACCCGCGCGAGATGGCCGCCCGCACGGCGGAAGATCCGGCGGCGACCACCCCCTCGACATTCGAGGAATTCGCCGAACTGGTCAGCGAATACACGCTGGAAAAGGTGTCCGAGCTGACCGGGGTCGAGCCGGGCTTCCTGGAGCAGCTGGCCGAGCTTTACGCCGATCCCGACCGCAAGGTCATGTCCTTGTGGACCATGGGCTTCAACCAGCATGTGCGGGGCGTCTGGGCCAACCAGATGGTCTATAACCTCCACCTGCTGACCGGAAAGATCTCGGAACCGGGCAACAGCCCGTTCTCGCTGACCGGCCAGCCCTCGGCCTGCGGCACGGCGCGCGAGGTGGGCACCTTCGCCCATCGCCTGCCCGCCGACATGACGGTGACCAATCCCGAACACCGCAAGCATGCCGAGGAGATCTGGCGCATCCCCGAAGGCGTGATCCCCGACAAGCCCGGGCTGCATGCGGTGGCCCAGGACCGGGCGCTGCATGACGGCACGCTGAACTTCTACTGGGTGCAGGTGAACAACAACCTGCAAGCTGCGCCCAACAACAGCGGCGAGACCTGGCCGGGCTATCGCAACCCGGAAAACTTCATCGTCGTCTCGGACGCCTATCCGACGGTGACGGCCATGGCCGCCGACCTGATCCTGCCCGCCGCCATGTGGGTCGAGAAGGAGGGCGCCTATGGCAATGCCGAGCGGCGCACCCATGTCTGGCACCAGCTGGTCGACGCGCCGGGCGAGGCGCGCTCGGACCTGTGGCAGATGATGGAGTTCTCGAAACGCTTCACCACCGACGAGGTCTGGCCCGAGGAGATCCTGGCCGCCAACCCGAACTATCGCGGCCAAAGCCTGTTCGACGTGCTGTTCCGCAACGGCAGCGTGGACCGCTTCGACATCTCGGAGCTGAATCCCGATTACGCCAACCAGGAGGCCAACCATTTCGGCTTCTACGTCCAGAAGGGCCTATTCGAGGAATATGCCGCCTTCGGCCGCGGCCATGGTCACGACCTTGCCCCCTATGACACCTACCACGAGGTGCGGGGCCTGCGCTGGCCGGTGGTGGATGGCAAGGAAACGCTGTGGCGCTATCGCGAGGGGCTGGACCCCTATGTCGAGCCGGGCGCGGGCGTGCAGTTCTATGGCAACCCGGACGGCAAGGCCAAGATCATCGCCGTGCCCTACGAGCCGCCGGCCGAGCCGCCCGACGAGGAATACAACATCTGGCTGGTGACCGGCCGGGTGCTGGAGCATTGGCATTCCGGCTCGATGACCATGCGCGTGCCCGAGCTTTACCGGGCCTTTCCCGGCGCGCGCTGCTTCATGCATCCCGAAGACGCCCGCGACATGGGCTTCAACCAGGGGGCCGAGGTGCGCATCGTCTCGCGCCGGGGCGAGATCCGCTCGCGCGTCGAGACACGCGGCAGGAACCGGATGCCGCGCGGCGTGATCTTCGTGCCGTGGTTCGACGCCAGCCAGCTGATCAACAAGGTCACGCTGGACGCCACCGATCCCATTTCCAAGCAGACGGATTTCAAGAAATGCGCGGTCAAGATCCTTTCCGTCTGATCCGGCCCGCCGCCATGGCCGGCCTCGTGCTGTTCGCGCTGGTCAGCGCCGCCCTGCCGCAGGCCGAGCCGGCGGTGCAGATCGTGCCGCCGCTGACCGGCTGGGCCGAGCCGATGACCGAAGGCCAGATCCCGCCGCTGGGCCGGCCGATCACCGACGACGTGCGCCGGATGCGCAACTATCCCGAACAGCCCCCGGTAATCCCGCATTCCATCGACGGCTACCAGCTGACGGTGAACACCAACCGCTGCATGGACTGCCACAAGCCGCAATTCACCGAGGGTTCGGGCGCGCCGATGATCAGCGTCACGCATTTCATGGACCGCGACGGTCAGATCCTGACCGACGTGACGCCCCGGCGCTATTTCTGCACCGCCTGCCATGTCCAGCAGACCGACGTGAAACCGCTGGTGCCGAACGCGTTCCGCGACGGCTACCAGAATGCCGGGGGCCCGTGACATGGGCTGGATCAGCAGGGTCATCCGCTGGGTCTGGGGCCGGGTCACCTGGTTCTGGCGGGTCATCAGCCGGCCCAGCAGCTTTCTCAGCATCGGCTTCCTGACGCTGGGCGGCTTCATCTGCGGCGTGGTCTTCTGGGGCGGCTTCAACACCGCGCTGGAGATCACCAATACCGAGAAATTCTGCACCAGCTGCCACGAGATGCGCGACAACGTCTATCAGGAGCTGATGCCGACGGTGCATTTCTCGAACCGCTCGGGGGTCAGGGCCAGCTGCCCCGACTGCCATGTCCCGCATGAATGGACCGACAAGATCGCCCGCAAGATGCAGGCCTCGAAAGAGGTCTGGGGCAAGATCTTCGGCACCATCAGCACGCGCGAGAAATTCCTGGAAAAGCGGCTGGAGCTGGCGAAGCACGAATGGGCGCGGCTCAAGGCCAACGACTCGCTGGAATGCCGCAACTGCCACGCGGCGGTGGCGATGGACTTCACCAAGCAGACCCGCCGCGCGGCCGAGATCCACGAGCGCTATCTGATCCCGGGCGAAAAGACCTGCATCGACTGCCACAAGGGCATCGCCCACCAGTTGCCCGACATGACCGGCATCGAGCCCGGCTGGCTGGAGCCCCCTGCCCTGCGCGACGACGACCAAGCCTGGCTGCACCAGGACGGCGAGGCGGTGCGGCGCTATCTCGCCACCGTCGAAACCCGCTAGCCGGCCCCGCGCCGGGCCGGGCGCTATGGCCGGACCAGCCGGCGCCGGTGAAGCCACGCCAGCGTCGGTTCGGTCGGCCCTTCCGGCCGGTATTCGGCGCCAAGGGGCCGCGTCCAGCCCAGATCCTCCAACACCGCGCAGACATGGCGGTAGTCAAGCTCGCCGTGATCCGGAGGGCCACGGTCGGGGACCGAAGCGATCTGCACATGGCCCAGGATGTCGCGATGCGCCCGCAGCCGGCGCGAGATGTCGCCCTCCATGATCTGCAGGTGGTAGCAGTCGAACATCAGCCGCAGGTTGTCGTGCCCGGCCGCCTCGATGATCCGCGCCGCCTGGTCCGAGCCGGTCAGGAAATAGCCGGGCGCGTCGCGGCGGTTCAGCGGCTCGATCAGGACGGTGATGCCCTGCCGCCGCGCCAGCCGGCAGGCATGGTCGAGATTGGCCAGGAAAACCTGCTGCGCCGCGTCGCCCTCGGCATTGCCCGCCATGACATGCACCGCGCCGCAGCCGATGGCGGCGGCATAGTCCAGCGTGCGCTCGATCTCGGCCCGGGCCTCGGCCTCGCGGCCCGGCAGGGCGGCAAGGCCGTTCTCGCCCGGGCGGCCGCGGCGGGTGTTCAGGCCCAGCATCGGCAGGCCGGTCTCGGCCAAAGCCGCGGCGACCTGTGCGGGCGGCACCTCCTGCGGCCAGTGGCATTCGACCGCGTCGAACCCGGCGCGATGCGCCGCACGGATCGCCTGCGGCAAGGGCAGGTCGGCCCAGAGAAGGCCCAGATTCGCCGAAAACCGTGTCATCCATTTCTCCTTGCGCCACGCCTGCCCGGCGCAGCAATCCCTCGGCCGCGGCGGCTGTCAACAGCCCCGCGCCGGCAGGCTCGTTTCATGCCCCGGCCCCTGCCGCAGCGGGAGCGCCTTGCCCCGGCAGGCAGGGGCCCGGCACGACCGGATCGTCGCAGCGTTCGGTTTCGGCGCGCAAGCCCGGCAAGCCTCTGCCCGCGGGATTCAGGCGGCGGGGACGGGAATCCGGGGGATGCGCTCCAGCGCCTCGGCGTTCAGGGCGCGGGCGCGGTCCTCGGTCTCGGCCTCGGTATAGCAGCGCAGTTCCGGCGCATTGCCCGAGGGGCGCAGGTGGATGATCGCGCCGCTTGCGAATCCCATCCGCAGCCCGTCGGTCTGGTCGATCCGCTGCAACCGGCCGGCAAAGGGGAATTGCGCCTCGATCCGCGCGCTCCGCTCGGCCTCGTCGCCCGAGCTCAGCCAGGCCAGGATCGCCCTGGACCGGCTGGTCGGGAAATCCTTCAGCCGCTCGCTGAAGGTCGCCCGCTGCGGCAGCCCGGCGCAAAGCTCGGCCAGCGGCCGGGTGCGGGCCGCGGCCAGCACGGCGACCACCGGCAGCACCGCATCGCGCGTCGGCAGGGCGGCGAGCCGCCGCCCCTCGCGCCGGATCTCGCTGCCCAGCAGGAAGCCGCCATTCGCCTCGTAGCCGCAGACGGGACCGAGGGTCTCGCGCGCCGCCTCCTCCATGGCGGCGATGACATAGGGCGAGCCGATGCGGGTGCGGATGGTGCGGGCGAAGGCGCCGCTCAGCTCCAGCGCGGTGTTGCTGCTGACCGGCGTGACCACGCATTCGGCGCCCAGCTCGCGGGCGCAAAGCAGGCCCAGGATATCGCCGCGCAGCCATTCGCCCCGGTGATCGGCCAGAAGCGGCCGGTCGGAATCGCCGTCGGTCGAGATGATGGCGTCCAGCCGGTGCTCGGCCGCCCAGCCCCGCGCCAGTGCGACATCCTCGGGCCGCAGCGCCTCGGTATCGACGGGGATGAAGCGGTCCGAGCGGCCCAGCGGCAGCACCTCGGCGCCAAGCGCGCGCAGGATGCGGGCCAGCAGGTCGCGGCCGACCGCGGAATGCTGATAGAGCCCCAGCACCAGCCCCGAAAGCGCATCCGGACCGAAGAAGTCGAGATAGCGGCGCAGATAGTCCTGTTCGATGTCGCGCGGCTCGGGCAGCGGCGCGGCATCCGCCAGACCGCCGTCGCGGCCGAAACGGGCGGGGTCCAGCACCAGCGCCTGCCGGGCGATGCCGGCCTCGTCGGGCTTCAGCACCTCGGCCCGGGCGCGGTGGAACTTGATGCCGTTGCGGTCGTCGGGGATATGGCTGCCGGTGACCATCAGCGAGGGCATGTGCCGCGCGAAGGCATGATGCGCCAGCGCCGGGGTCGGCACATGCCCGCAGAACGCCACCTGCCCGCCCGCGTCGCGGATGGCCTGGGCGCAGGCCCGCAGGATGCGCGGGGTCGAGGGGCGCAGGTCGCCCGCCAGCGCGACCTCGGTCCCGGGGGCGAATTCGCCGATCTCGCGCAGGTAGCGCAGGAAGCCCTGCGTATAGCCATAGGCCACCCGGTCCGTCATGGCGGTGACCAGACCGCGCGCGCCGCTGGTGCCGAAGGCGACGCCGCTTTCCTCGATGAGATCGCTGACGGTGAAGGGTCCTGTCTCGGTCATGGTCGAAGCTCGCTGTTTGGAAAGGTGATCATGCAGGCGCGGCAAGGCATTCGTCCAGTGCCGGCGTGGCGAAATTCCCATGCCGCGCCGCGGCGATCATGCCGGTCCTTCGCGGCTGGCCAGCCGCCGAAGGCGGTGGCAGAATGCGGCGATGCAACAGGATCAGGTTCTTAGCCGTCTTGCCGTGTCGCTGGCCATCGGTCTGCTGGTCGGACTGGAGCGCGGCTGGCGCACCCGGGCCGAGCGCGACCACCAGCGCGCCGCCGGCCTGCGGACCTTTGCGCTGGCCGGACTGACCGGCGGCGCCACCGGGGTGCTGGCGCTGGAATTCGGCGGCCTGGTCATCGGCATCGTGTTCTGCGGCTTCGCGCTGGTCTTTGCCGCCTTCCAATGGCTGGAATCGCGGCTTGACCAGGATGTCAGCGCCACCTCGGCGGTGGCGGGGATGCTGGTGTTCCTGCTGGGGGCGCTGGCCGTGACCGGGCCGCTGATCCCCGCCATCGCCGCCGCCGTGGCGATGACGCTGCTGCTGGCGGCGCGCGAGCACCTGCACCGCTGGGTCGCGGCGCTGAGCTGGGCCGAGATCCGGGCGATCCTGACGCTGGCGGCGATGTCCTTCCTGCTGCTGCCGGTGATCCCCGACCGCAGCATCGATCCCTGGGATGCGGTGAACCTGCGCGAGATCTGGCTGCTGGCCATCCTGATCGCGGGGATCTCCTTTTCCGGCTATGTCGCGGTCAGGGCCTTCGGCGACCGGCTGGGAATCGTGGTGATGGCGGCGGCCGGAGGGCTGGCCTCATCCACCGCGACCACGCTGGCCTTCGCTAGGCTGGGCAGGGCCGAGCCGGGCGCCGCCCGGCTGCTGGGCGCGGGGGTGCTGATTTCCGGCATCGTGATGCTGCTCCGCGTCGGGGCGGTGGCCGTCGGGCTGAACCGGGCGCTGCTGCCGCATCTGGCCCTGCCGCTGGCCGCGGCGGCGCTGGTCATGGCCTGCGCCGCCGCGCTGCTGCTGCGGCAGAGCCGGGCGCAGCACGGCCCGGCGCTGCCGATCAACAATCCGCTGGCGGTGGGGACGGCGCTGAAGATCGCCGGCTTCATCGCCGCGGTGCTTCTGGCCGCCGAGATCCTGCGCCGGCAATACGGCGATGTCGGGGTGCTGATCGTCGCCGCGATCTCGGGGATCGGCGATGTGGATGCGGTGTCGATTTCGATGGCGCGGCTGGGCGGCGGCGATCTGGCCATCGCCACGGCAGCACAGGCGATCCTGGTGGCGGTCGGGGTCAACACCGCCTCGAAGGCGACGATGGCCGCGCTGGTCGGCGGCCGGAGGATCGGCACCGTGGTGATCGTGGCCAGCGGGCTGGCCATCGCCGCCGGGCTGGCGGCGATCCGGCTTCAGGCGGCGCTGCAAGGGGCATGAGGCCCCTGCCCCGCATCGGGCTGCCTCGTCACCGCTGCCGAAATCGTGGTTGTCGAAGCTCCCGGCGATGCGCTGCGCATATTCCGGACTGTCCAGCCGGGCGGCCCGCTTGTCCATGGTGGCGATAAAGGCCCGCACCTTGTCCGGCGAGAGCGGCCGGAACATCGCCGCCAGCGCGCGGTTGGGCATCAGGTCGGCGCGGTCGCGCACGGCCTGCCCGGCCGGGGTCACGAACAGGCCGAAGCGCCGGCCTCGCCCCCTTCCCATGCCCCGCCGCTCCTAGGCCGGCGGATTTGGCCCCAGATAGCGGTCGAGGATGGCATCTGCGACATCCCCGACCGTCCGCCGCGCCGTGACGGGATCGGCGCCGACGATATCGTAAAGCGCGATCATCGCCTCGGTGCCGGTCGCCAGCGACAGCGCCCGGATCAGCGCCTGGGCCCGAGCCGGCGCCAGCCCGCCGCCGTCCTCTTGCAAGGCCTGCTCATACAGCGCCACCCGGCGGGCGCCGCGCATCTGCGGCGACCCCGCCTTCGCCTCGGGCGTCCAGGCCGCCAGCGTCATGCCGACAAAGCGGCGAAACCCGGCCTCGTGGCTGACCGAAAGGTCGAAGATATAAAGGCTGATTGCCTTGAGCCTTTGCCGCAGATCGCCAGCGCCCGACACGATCTGTTCATAGGGTTCGACCGCCACGTCCAGCCCCGCCTCGGCCGCCAGCATCGCCGGGTCCGAGAAATAGCGGTAGGCCGTCGCCTTCGAAATGCCGTGCAAAGCGGCGGCGGCCGTCACCGTGACCGGCCGCCCCTCGCGCATCAGCTGGCGCGCGCCCTCGAGGATGGCGCGGCGGGTGCGTTGTTTCTGGGCCGTGCGGCCCTTTGCGGTGGTCATTATCGATACCGTTGTCTTATTATGAGACTCTAGTATCATCAATACCGACTCGGCTCAACTAGGATTGTCAGCCATGACCAGCACGGCGCGGAAATACAATGTTCTCAATATCCTCATGTCGTTTCACGCTTTCCCCGACGAGGTGCAGGGCAAATATTGCCTGGTGGAATGTATCGTCCCGGTCGGGGCCGGAGCACCGCCCAACCACCACGCCGGCGAAACCGAGGCTTTCTATATCCTCGACGGAGAGGTCGCATTCCTGATCGACGGGAAAGAGCGCCTGGCCCGCAGCGGGGATTTCGTGCCGATCCCGGACGGCGCTGTTCACGCCTTCAAGGCGGTTGGGGCCGCACCGGCACGCTTGCTGATCCTGAACGCACCGGGCCGCATGCATCAGCAATTCTTCACCAGTATCGGTGAGGCACTGCCCGAGGATTTCATCGGCCTGCCGGCTCCGAAAGAACCCGACCTGCCTGCCATACTGGCGAGCGCCGCCGCGGCCGGAATGACTATCCTGCCGCCGAACTGATCGGCGCGCTTCACCGGGCTTTCTGCCGGATGCATGGAACGAACCGGCCATGGCTTGGGCGCGACACCCGGGCCATCGCACGCTGAGCGCCGTGGAAATTGCCAATTGGCAATTTCCTAAAGCGGGTTCTTCTCGGCATAGCTGCGGAAGAAGGCCAGGAAGGCGCGGTCCGGGTCCTTGGCCGGCTCCTTTCCCGCGCTCCAACTCCTCCATTCCCCCTCCACGAAATAGATGTCGTAGCCGGGATGGCGCAGGCGCGCCGTCTCATAGGTCGCGGTCTGCAGCGCCGGGCCACGCGATTGCAGCCAGGCGGGGCGCGGGCGGGGCGCCTGCCCCGCCGACACCTGCTCGGTGCGGCCCTCGGCCTTTACGCGCCGGCCGACCTTGGAAAACTGCAGCGCCCGGTCGGCCGCGCCGCTGGCATCGCCATCCTTGCGCCACCAGCGCATCTCGACATGGGTCACGGCCCGGCCGGTCTTGATCGGCGAGATCTCGACCATGTAGTCCGAAAGCGCGTTCACCTCGGCCACGGCAGGGTCGATCGCGCGCAGTTTCAGGTTCGACCAGGACGAAAGCTTACCTTTTGGGACCCCCATGATCCCGCGCAAGGCCTCGAGGGTGAACCGTTCCGAAGCCTTCCAGCGCAGGTTGCCGCGCTTCTGCACCATCTCGTAAAGCGTGAGCGCGTATTTCGACGACAGGGCGAACATCACCTCGCGTTGAAGCCGGGCAAAGACCTGGCTGTTGCGGATGATCTTGCGCAGACGCGCGGGGATCTCGTATTCCAGCAGCCCATCGGCCCGGCCGCTTTCCAGGTTGCCGCCCAGCAGCTGCACCCGCTCGATAGCCGGTTCCCCGTCCCAGATCACGGCAACCTTCACGATGGCCGACATGAGCCGTTCCAGGCTTTCCCCCACGCGATCATTGGAATTATGGCTGCCCCGCAAGGTCGACTTGGCGATGACATGCGTCACCGGCTTGTCGATGGCATCCCAGGCATTCTCCAGCAGCTGGTTATAGATTCGCCGGTCGTTCAGGGTCAGCGGCGTGACCTCGATCAGATCGACAAGCTCTCCCGGCTTGATCAGACTGTCCGCATTCGGACGCGCCTCTACTGTTCGAATCGCCGACTCGGCCATGTTCCCCTACCCTGCCGTTCTTACTTTTGTATCGGATGAAATGTAAGTTTTCAAGCGAGCAGCGAAGGTTGCACCCAAAATGTAAGCAACGGCGGGAACCCGTCCGAGAAGGTGATTCGCAGCCCCTTGCTTTCGCTGGGAAATTCCGGGCGTTTTTTCCTGCCGCCGACTCCACCCGATTCGTAAGGTTTGGAGCGCACCCGGCATGTAAGAACAGGCTGCCCGATCCGTAAGGCCAGCCATCCCGTAAGGTAGGGGGAATCATCCCGATCTGTAAGCGTTGGAGGAATTCTTGCCGTTTTTTCAGGTGGATGGCGCATCCGAATCTAGAATCCAAGAATCAGAATGAAGCGGATGGTTGTTTATCCACAGGATTCATGGGAGCAATCTGCCAGCGAACGGCGCAACCCTTACAAATCGGGATGATTGCAGCCTGAAAAGCAGCGTCACCCGGGCAGAGATAAAGGAATTTCCGGTGCCTGGACGCAACCGCGCGAACTTCCGCTTTTTCACCTGCAAAGCCCATAAATCCGAACTTTACGGTTGGCGCCGTTTTGGACATAGTGACGAAAACGAGCAGAAAAGATAGCCATGACCCCAGCCTTTCCTCCCGTCACCCTGGAAGAGCTCGCGGTGCTTAGCCGCCGCGCCTCGACCGTCATCGAACGCCTGCGCGAACGCGTCTTCGCGCCCGGCACCCGCAAGCAGCTGGAGCTGCTGTTCAATGTCCGAACCGCGGCCGAAATGGTCGGTCGCTCGGAAAAGGCGATCCGCGACGCCGAAGCCGATGGCCGGCTGCCCGAACCCGTGAAGGATGCGACCACCAATCGCCGCAACGGGTATACCCTGGCCGAAGTGAACCGGATGCGCGAGGTCTTCGGCACGCTGCCGCATCGCGCGCCCGAAGACCCGCCGCTGGTCATGGCGGTGCAGAACTTCAAGGGCGGGGTCGGGAAATCCACCCTTGTGGTGCATCTGGCGCAATATTTCGCGCTCAAGGGCTATCGGGTCTGTGTCGTCGATTGCGACTCGCAGGCCTCGACCACGGCTGTCTTCGGCCTCAACCCCGATGTGGATGTCGATGAGGACGAGGATACGCTTTATCCGTTCCTCCAGCATGGCGGCCCCCGGACGCTGCATTACGCGCTGCGGGCGACCTATTGGCCCGGCATCGCGCTGATTCCGGCGAATCTGGGCCTTTACGACGCCGAATATGAGTTTGCCGCCCGCATGGCGCGGGATCCGGCCTTCATTCTGGACCGGCTGCGCGAAGGCGTGGCCTCGATCGCCGATCAGTTCGACATCATCCTGCTGGATCCGCCGCCGGCGCTTGGCATGCTGTCGCTATCGGTGCTGCGGGCGGCCAATGCGCTGCTGATCCCGGCGCCGCCGAACAATATCGACTTCGCCTCGACCGCGCATTTCCTGAAGATGATGGAATCCACCCTGGTCGAGCTGGCGCGTCACGGCGGGGCCAGGGAATACAGCTTCGTGAAGATCCTGACCTCGAAGATGAACGACCAGAAATCGGCCCATCAGGCGATCAAGCGCATGATGGATGCCGTCTTTCCGCAGGACATGCTGAACGCCTCGCTGAAGGATTCGGCAGAAATCGACAATGCCACCGCCAACCTGATGACCGTCTATGAGCTGACCGGCCCGGCGACGCGGACCGAGACCCACAAGCGTTGCCGCGCCTATCTGGACGCGGTCGGGCGCGAGGTCGAGCTGCTGATCCGCAAGACCTGGCCCAGCCATCACCGCCAACTGCGCAAGGAGGGCCTGCTGTGAGCAAGCGCCATGATGCGATCTTCGACGACGTGCTGAAGGATCTCTCGGTCCCGGAATCGCCCGACCGCGGCGGCGCGCGGTTCCTCAAACGGCAGAATGCGCTGTCGGAGAGCGGCGAGCGCGAGGAAAAGGTGCTGCGCTGGGTGGATCCGGACAGCTGCGTGATGTGGGCGCGCCACAACCGCGCCTATGAGCTGCTGACCGAGGAGAACTGCCGGGACCTGATCGACAGCCTCAAGGCCCAGGGCCAGCAGGAATTTCCCGCCGTCGTGCGCAAGCTGCCGCCGGGGCAGGGGGCGGAATACGAGGTGATCTGCGGCGCCCGCCGGCATTTCGCCGTCAGCTGGCTGCGCGCCAACAACTATCCGCAATTCCGCTATCTCATCGAGATCCGCGACCTGACCGATGAAGAGGCCTTTCGCCTGGCCGATATCGAGAACCGCGACCGCGCCGATCTGAGCGATTACGAGCGGGCGCGGGACTATCTGCAGGCGCTCGAACTTTATTACGGCGGCAAGCAGAAGGCGATGGCGGCCCGGCTTGAGGTCTCGGAGGCGTGGCTCTCGCGCTATCTCTATCTCGCGCGCTTGCCGCGTGTGGTGGTCGATGCTTGGCCGCAGATCACCGACCTGAAAGAGCTGCATGCGCGCAGCTTGCGGCCCCTGCTGCAGGATGCCGAGGACAAGGTGCTGGCCGAGGCGACGGCCATCGGCGCCGAGCAGGCCGCCGCCCGGGCAGGGCAGGGGGCATTCCTTGCGGTGCCGCAGGTGCTGGCGCGGCTGAAGGCCGCGGCGCTCGGCCCGAAGCCGCAGGCCGAGGGCGAGGTGATCGGAACCGGCGGCCCCAAGGGCGGACTGACCGTCACCCGGCGCGGCCGCAAGATCCGGCTGGAGTTCCGCCAGGACATTGGCCACGAGGAGCTGCAGGCGGCGTTTCACGAATTCCTGCAGCGCCAATTCGGCGGCTGAAATTGCCAACTGGCAATTTCCCGGCGGGCGCATGCAAGAAACCCGTAAGCGAGGCTTGCCGAATGACCGGCACGCCCCTCTCTGGCTGACCCGCCATCGGCTGCCGGCCGGCGTTCAGCACCCTTTTCAAGGTATTTTCAGCTGGTCGATAATTTAAAGGAAATACAACTATAAGCCAGGTATAATCCGCATAATACCTGCATAATGCGGTTTACAGCTTTGCACCTTGGCATTGGCGCGTTTCAGCCGATTTCAGGCGAAAAGCCTGCTCCACACCGGAAGGGCCGCGGCTGCAAGCCTGCCGCCAGCGGGCCACTAGACGGGCACGGCGGAGCCGCGATGGCATAGCCGGGTGCGCTCATGCCGCATTCTGGCCGGGCCAGCCTGTGGCGGCCGAAGGAACATTCCCGCGGATGGCGGGTTTTCTGCTGCGGATCACCGGGAAAGGGGCGGGGATGTTCGCAGATCGCGTTGATGCGGGCCGGCAGCTTGCCGCCGCCTTGGCCGGGCAACGGGACGAGCCGCTGCTGGTCCTGGCCTTGCCGCGCGGCGGAGTGCCCGTCGGCTATGAGGTCGCGCGGGCGCTTGGCGCCCCGCTGGATGTGATCCTGGTGCGCAAGATCGGCGCACCGGGCCAGCCGGAGCTCGCCATCGGGGCGGTGGTGGACGGCTCGCCCCCGCAGCTGCTGCTCAACGACCGGCTCGTTGCCGCGACCGGCGCGACGCCTGAACATGTCGCGGCGGAGGAGGCCCGGCAGATCCGCGAAATCGCCCGGCGGCGGCAGCTTTACCGTGGCGACCGTCCGCCGCCCGAGATCAACGGCCGCACCGTCATCGTGGTCGATGACGGCGTCGCCACGGGGGCGACGATGCGCGTCGCGCTGCGGGCGCTGGCGCGATCCGGCGCCACGCGGGTGATCGTGGCCGTTCCGGTGGCCCCGGCGGATGCGCTGCGGGACATCCGGGCCGAGGCCGATGCGGTGGTCTGCCTTGGCACCCCCGAGCCGTTCCACGCCGTCGGGCTGTATTACCGCGACTTCGAGCAGGTCAGCGATGCCGAGGTGACGCGGATCCTGGCGCGTGCCAATGCCGGCAACGGCTGAGCGCGCCCGCAATCTCGGAGCCGGCCGGCGTCTTGGTCCGCCGGCCCGGTCCCTCAGAGCATGGCCCGCCGCGTCAGCGCCTTCTCGACCTCCAGGATCACCATCGTGGCAAAGCCGATCAGCAGGATCACCAGCCCGTCGGCCGGCGCCACCGGGGCGCTGTCGAACAGCTCGTGCATGAAGGGCGCATAGGTGAACAGCAGCTGCGCCGCGACCACCACCGCGATCGCCCCCAGAACCGCCGGCGTGCCCATGGCGCCGATCAGGCTGAACGAGCTGCGGTGCAGGTAGCGCACGTTGAACAGGTAGAAGATCTCCATCACCACCACCGTGTTGACGACCATGGCGCGGGCTCCTTCGATCCCATAGCCGCGCATTCCGGCATAGGCGAAGATGCCGAAGGCCCCCAGCATGAACAGGACGGACACGAAGCCGATGCGCCAGACCAGGAAGCGCGACAGGATCGGCGCGTCGCGCGGCCGGGGCGGGCGGTTCATCACATCCGGCTCGGGCGGCTCGAAGGCCAGGACCAGCCCCAGGGTGACGGTCAGGATCATGTTGACCCACAGGATCTGCACCGGCGTCATCGGCAGCGTCAGGCCCAGCAGGATGGCCAGAATCACGCAGAGCACCTCGCCGCCATTGGTGGGCAGCGTCCAGCCGATCACCTTGCGGATGTTGTCGTAGACGGTGCGCCCTTCGTGCACGGCGGCGACGATCGAGGCGAAATTGTCGTCGAGCAGCACCATCTGCGCCGCCTCCTTGGCGGCTTCGGTGCCCTTGCGGCCCATGGCGACGCCGACATCCGCCTGCTTGACCGCCGGCGCGTCGTTCACCCCGTCGCCGGTCATGGCGACGATATGGCCGTTCGCCTGCAGCGCATCGACGATGCGCAGCTTGTGCTCGGGCGTGGCGCGGGCGAAGACGCTGACCTCCTCGACCACCCGGCGCAGGGTTTCGTCCGGCATGCCGTCCAGCGCGGCGCCCTCCAGCACCTTCGGATCGTCGGCGATGGCGAGCTGGCGGGCGATGGCCGCTGCCGTGCCCTTGTGGTCGCCGGTGATCATCTTGATGGCGATCCCGGCCGAGCGGCATTCGGCCACCGCGGCGATGGCCTCGTCGCGCGGCGGGTCGATGAAGCCGGCAAGGCCCAGGAAGGTCAGCCCGGTCTCGACCATGTCGAAGCCCAGCCGCTCGGTCTCGGGGTCGACGGCAAGGGTGGCAAAGCCCAGCACGCGCTCGCCGCCCGCGGCGCAGGCATCGATGCGCGCCTGCCAGTAGTCGGGATCCAGGGGCAGGGGGGTGCCGCCGCTCGCCTGTGTCGCGCACATGGCCAGCACCCGCTCGGGCGCCCCCTTGACAAAGATGCGCCTTGCGCCCTGCGGATCGTCGTGCAGCGTGGCCATGAAGCGGTGCTGCGCGTCGAAGGGGATTTCGTCCAGCCGCCGCCACAGCGCCCGCTCGGTCTCCGGGTGCAGGCCGGATTTGGCGGCGGTGGCGACCAGCGCGCCCTCCATCGGGTCGCCCAGCACGGTCCAGTGGCCGTCGCGTTCCACCAGCCGCGCGTCGTTGCAAAGCAGGCCGGCGCCGATCAGCGCGTCGCGCTCGGGTTCGGGCGCGGGCTCGCTGCCGTCCGGGGCCTGGAACCGGCCCTCGGGCGCATAGCCCAGGCCCGAGATCTCGGTCACGCTGGCGGCGGTCACCAGATGGCGCACGGTCATTTCGTTGCGGGTCAGCGTGCCGGTCTTGTCCGAGCAGATCACCGAGGTGGCGCCCAGCGTCTCGACCGCCGGCAGGCGGCGCACCACGGCGTTGCGGGCGGCCATGCGGCGCACGCCGATGGCAAGGGTGATGGTGATGACGGCGGGCAGCCCCTCGGGCACCACGCCGACGGCCAGCGCCACAACCACCATCAGCGCGTCGAGCCAGTCGTAACCCCGGAACACGGTGGCGAAGGCGAAAAGCAGCGCCCCCGTGGCGATCGCGAACCAGGTGAAGCGGGTGCCGAAGGCGTTGATCTGGCGCAGAAGCGGCGTGGTCAGGGTCTGCACCGCGCCGATCATGCCCGAGATGCGGCCGATCTCGGTCTGCGAGCCGGTCGCCACCGCGACGCCGATGCCCTGGCCCGAGGTGACCAGCGTGCCGGAATGCAGGATCGGCGCGCGGTCGCCAAGCGCGGCGTCGGGCGCCACCGGCGGCTCGGTCTTTTCGGCGGGGACGGATTCCCCGGTCAGGATCGCCTCGTCGGCGCTGAGCCCGCGCGCCCGCAGCAGGCGCAGGTCGGCGGGCACCTTGTCGCCGGCCTCGATCACCACGATGTCGCCGGGCACGATCTCGCGGGTGTCGAGGGTGTGCCGCTCGCCCTCGCGCACCACGACGGCATGCGGGGCGATCATGTCGCGGATCGCGTCCAGCGCGCGTTCGGCCTTGCCCTCCTGGATGAAGCCGACGATGGCGTTGATCAGCACCACCACGACGATCACCGCACCGTCGATGACATGGCCCAGCGTTATCGCCGCCACCGCCGCCGAAAGCAGGAAATAGATCAGCGCATTATTGAACTGCGCCAGGAAGCGCAGCACCGGATGGGTGCGGGCGGCCGGCGGCAGCGCGTTCGGGCCGAAGCGTTCCAGCCGCCGCGCGGCCTCGTCGCGGCTGAGCCCGTCGAGGCCGGTCGCCAGCGCGACGCAGGTCTCTTCGCCGCTGCGGGCATGCCATGCGCCCTGTTCCGGCGCGATATCGGCGGGCTTCATGCGGCTCTCCTTCGGCAGTTTCCCGTCGCCTATCGTGTTTGCAGGCATTCGCCGGCCAGTTCAATGCATCGGGGCGCCCGGCGTCGGGAATGCCGCAGCGGCAGGCTATCGCTGCAGGACATAGGTCCCCGGCGCCTCGGCCAGCGGCACATAGCCCTTGGCCGGCGCGCCCATGCCGGCGGGGGCGGCGACGCGTCGGGCCGCCGAATGCGCGGCCAGCCATTCGGTCCAGGCCTCCCACCACGATCCGGGACGGGCCTCGGCGGTCTCGGCCCAGGTGTCGGCGCTGCGGCAGCGGCCGCCGGCCTCGCGCAGGGCGATGCGATAGCGGCGATGCGGCCGCCCGGGCTCGCTGACGATGCCGGCATTGTGGCCGCCGCTGGTCAGCACGAAGGTCAGCGCGGTATTGCTGAGGTAATGGATCTTGAAGACCGAGCGCCAGGGCGCGACATGGTCGCGCTCGGTGCCGACGACGAACATCGGGACGCGGATGTTCTGGATCGCCGCGGGCCGGCCCTCGACCATGAAGCGCCCGGCGGCCAGCTCGTTGTCCAGGTAAAGCCGCTTCAGGTATTCGGCATGCATACGATAGGGCATGCGCGTCGAATCCGCGTTCCAGGCCATCAGGTCGATCATCGGCCGCCGCTCGCCCATCAGGTAGTCGTGCACCATGCGCGACCAGATCAGGTCGTTCGAGCGCAGAAGCTGGAACGCCCCCGCCATCTGGTCGGCCGACAGGTAGCCGCGGTTCCACATCATGCTTTCCAGCAGGTTCACCTGGCTGTGGTCGATGAACAGCGCCAGTTCCCCGGGCTCGCTGAAATCGGTCTGCGCCGCCAGCAGCGTCAGGCTGGCCAGCCGGTCGTCGTCATCGTCATGCGCCATGTCGGCGGCGGCGATCGACAGCAGCGTGCCGCCCAGGCAATAGCCCACGGCATGGACCCTGCGCTGCGGCAGGATGGCCTTGATCGCCTCCAGCGCCGCCATAACGCCCATCCGCCGGTAATCGTCCAGCGTCAGGTCGCGGTCCTCGGCCTGCGGGTTGCGCCACGAGATGCAGAAGACCGTATGACCCTGCGCTACCAGATGCCGGATCAGCGAGTTCTGCGGCGAGAGGTCCAGGATGTAGTATTTCATGATCCAGGCCGGCACGATCAGGATCGGCTCGGCCAGCACCGTCCTGGTGGCGGGGGCGTATTGGATCAACTCGATCAGGTGGTTGCGATAGACCACCTTGCCGGGCGTGACCGCGACGTCCTTGCCGACCGTGAAATCCTCGGTCCCCACCGGCGGCTGGCCGGTCGCCATGCGCAGCACGTCCTCGGACCAGTTGCGCATGCCGGCCAGCAGGTTGGTGCCGCCGGTCTCCAGGGTGCGGGCGATCACCTCGGGATTGGTGAAGGGCAGGTTCGAGGGCGAGAACACGTCGAGGATCTGCCGCGCGGTGAAAGAGACGATCTCCTCGTGATGCGGATTGACGCCCGGCACCTCATGCGTGGCGTTGTGCCACCATTGCTGCTGCAGCAGGAAGGCCTGCGCCCAGATGCTGAAGGGCGGCTTCTTCCAGCCCTCGGCGGCAAAGCGATAGTCGCCGGGCAGCGGCTCGATGCAGGCCAGTGCTTCGCGATCCCCGCAAAGCGCGGCGAGATGGGACAGAAGCCGCGCCGCCTTGCGGTTCGCCTTGTCCATCAGCTCCAGCCGCTTGCCGGGGGCGGCGGCCAGATGCATGGTCCAGTCCTGCAGGGCCAGGGTCAGGGCCGCGGGCGACAGGCCGCCGGTGAACTGGCCCAGCATCGCCTCGCGCATGCGGTCGAAGGTGCGGAACACCTCGCTGCCCAGCGTCTCGATCCGGGCGACCGGCGGCAGGTCCGCGGCCGGGGCAGGGGGCAGGGCGGGGGCGGGCTTGTCCATGGCGTCTCCTGCGGCGGCTCTTGGCGGGATGGCTGTTGCTGCCGCGATCCTGCCACGCGTCTTAGGGGGATTTGTGCGCCATCCTGCGGATGTCAATCCGGCACAGCGTTGATTCAGGTCAAGACGGCCGGGTTTTCCGGGCTCCTGGGCCAAAGAGCGTGACCTTGGCCCGTCGGGGCCCCGACGGCCAAGCCGCATTGCGCAGGGCCGCTTTCCCGGGTTCTATGGTCCGGTTGCAGGCGACGGGGGAAACATGCGGCAAGGCGGGACGGCCGAGCGTGGGCTGATCGACGGGATTTTGCAGGGCATGGAGCTGCGCTCGGCCGCGTTCATCGTCACCGTCTATGGCGATGTGGTCGTGCCGCGCGGCGGCGTGCTGTGGACCGGGACGCTGATCGAGGTCTGCGGCCGCGTCGGCATCAACGAATCGCTGGTGCGCACCGCCGTGTCCCGGCTGGTCGCCGCCCACCGCCTGCGGGGCGAGCGGCTGGGCCGGCGCAGCTATTACCGGCTGGACGCCTCGGCCCAGCGGGAATTCGACCAGGCGGCGGGGCTGCTTTACCGGGCCGAGGTGCCGGCGCGCGGCTGGCAGATCCTGCATGCCCCCGCCCTGGCCGAGGACGAGGCCCGCCGCCAGCGCATGGGACATATGGGCGGGGCGGTGTTCATCCGCCCCGACCGCGGCCAGCCGGTCCCCGAGGGCGCGCTGCTGTTCCCGGCCGCGGACCCGGCCGAGCTGGGCCGGATCGGCCAGTTCTGGGACCTTTCGGCGCTGCACCGGCGCTATCTCGACCTGCTGGCGCGCTTTGCACCGCTGGCCGAGGCGGGCGCGGCACCCTCGGACGAGACGGCGCTGATCGCCCGGCTGCTGCTGGTCCACGACTATCGCGGCGTGCTGCTGCGCGACCCGCGCCTGCCGCAGGCCGCCCTGCCCGGCGACTGGAAGGGACACGAGGCGCGGGCGCTGTTTCGCGATCTCTACCGGCGGCTGACCCCGGCGGCCGAGCGCTGGATCGCCGCGCATTTCGAGGGCAGCGACGGCTTCCTGCCCGGCCAGACGCCCGAAAGCCAGGAGCGGCTGGCCGATCTGTCAGAAGCAGCCCGTTGAATTTACGCCTCTTTTTTCATTCTTGGTCAAAACATTACAAGACAGCCGAATAATTTTCTTCCTTTGTGATGTTTTGCCATGTATAAACTGACCAACCGGTCGGTGAATTGGAGAATCACCGGCTTTGCCAGCAAAAGGGAGAGAGCATGCAGGACGCCTTCATCTGTGATGCGGTGCGCACGCCGATCGGTCGCTATGGCGGGGCGCTGGCCTCGGTCCGGGCCGACGATCTGGCGGCGCTGCCGCTGAAAGCCCTGATGGAGCGCAATCCCGGCGTGGACTGGTCGGCGGTGGACGATCTGATCTATGGCTGCGCCAACCAGGCCGGCGAGGACAACCGCAATGTCGGCCGCATGGCGGTGCTGCTGGCCGGGATGCCGGTCGGCGTGCCGGGGACCACGGTGAACCGGCTTTGCGGCTCGGGCATGGATGCGGTCGGCATGGCGGCCCGCGCCATCAAGGCGGGCGATTGCGATTTCGTCATCGCCGGCGGCGTCGAAAGCATGACCCGCGCGCCCTTCGTGATGCCCAAGGCGGAAACCGCCTTCTCGCGCGCCAATGCCGTCTATGACACCACCATCGGCTGGCGCTTCGTCAACCCGGCGATGAAGGCGCAGTTCGGCATCGACTCGATGCCGCAGACCGCCGACAACGTGGCCGCCGATTTCGCCGTCAGCCGCGCCGACCAGGACGCCTTCGCCGCCCGCAGCCAGGCCCGCTGGGAAGCGGCGCAGAAGGCCGGCATCTTCCGCGACGAGATCGTGCCGGTTACGGTGCCGCAGAAGAAGGGCGAGCCCATCGTCTTCGACACCGACGAGCATCCGCGCCCCGGCACCACCGCCGAGACGCTGGCCAAGCTGAAAGGCGTGAACGGTCCCGACCTGACGGTCACCGCCGGCAATGCCTCGGGCGTGAATGACGGCGCCGCGGCGCTGGCGATCCTGTCGGGCGAGGCCGCGAGGCGGCACGGTCTGACGCCCAAGGCGCGCATCGTCGCCATGGCCGCTGCGGGGGTCGAGCCGCGCATCATGGGCATCGGCCCGGCCCCGGCGGCGAAAAAGGTGCTGGCGCGTGCGGGGCTGACCATCGGGCAGATGGATGTGATAGAATTGAACGAGGCCTTCGCCAGCCAGGCGCTGGCGACCTTGCGCGACCTTGGCCTGCCCGACGATGCCGCCCATGTGAATCCGAACGGCGGTGCCATCGCGCTTGGCCATCCGCTTGGCATGTCGGGGGCCCGGCTTGTGACGACGGCGATGTATCAGCTGCATCGCACCGGCGGGCGCTATGCGCTCTGCACCATGTGCATCGGTGTGGGACAGGGGATCGCCATCATCATCGAACGCGTTTGATCCAGGGGAGGATCCAGCCATGTATGCCCAGCTTGTGAAATCCGAAGGCACCAAGACCCGCGAGGAGATGACGCCCGAGGAGCTTGCCTTCCAGGAGCGTATCGACCGCGGCGAGAAGATCGAGCCCAAGGAATGGATGCCCGAGGGCTATCGCAAGACGCTGATCCGCCAGATCGGCCAGCACGCGCATAGCGAGATCGTCGGCCAGCTGCCCGAGGGCAACTGGATCACCCGCGCGCCCACGCTGGAGCGCAAGGCGATCCTCTTGGCCAAGGTGCAGGACGAGGCCGGGCATGGGCTCTATCTCTATTCGGCGGCCGAGACGCTGGGCGTCTCGCGCGACGAGCTGATGGAACTGCTGCACGCCGGCAAGATGAAATATTCCTCGATCTTCAACTACCCGACGCTGACCTGGGCGGACATGGGCGCGGTGGGCTGGCTGGTCGATGGCGCGGCGATCATGAACCAGGTGCCGCTGCAAAGGACCAGCTACGGCCCCTATTCCCGCGCCATGATCCGCATCTGCAAGGAGGAGTCGTTCCACCAGCGCCAGGGCTATGCCATCATGATGAAGATGGCGCAGGGCACGCCGGCGCAGAAGCGCATGGCGCAGGATGCGCTGAACCGGCTTTGGTATCCGGCGCTGATGATGTTCGGGCCGTCCGACAAGGACTCGGTGCATTCCGCGCAGTCGATGGCGTGGAAGATCAAGATGAACACCAATGACGAGTTGCGGCAGAAATTCGTCGACCAGACCGTGCCGCAGGCGGAATATCTGGGCCTGACCGTGCCCGACCCGAACCTGAAATGGAACGAGGAAAAGGGCGGCTACGATTTCAGCGAGCCGGACTGGTCGGAATTCTTCGACGTGATCGCCGGCAACGGGCCTTGCAACAAGGACCGGCTGGGCGCCCGCGTCAAGGCCTGGGAGGACGGCGCCTGGTTCCGCGAGGGGCTGATGGCCCATGCCGAGAAGGCCGCCGCCCGCCGGGCGCAGGCCGCCGAATAACCCGTCATCGCCAGGAACACGCGCCAGTCGCAGAACCAAGTTTAGGGAGAGAACCATGTCCAAGGAATGGCCGCTCTGGGAGGTCTTCATCCGGGGCCAGCACGGGCTGAACCACCGCCATGTCGGCAGCCTGCACGCGCCCGACGCCGAAATGGCGATCATGAACGCCCGCGACGTCTATACTCGCAGGAACGAGGGCGTGTCGATCTGGGTCGTGCCCTCGGCGCAGATCACCGCGTCGAGCCCCTCGGACAAGGGCCCGCTGTTCGAGCCGTCGAACAGCAAGGTCTATCGCCACCCGACCTTTTTCGACATTCCCGAAGAAGTGGGGCATATGTGATGCCGTCGCTGCCCGACATGAACACGCCCGAGGTGGCGGACCTCGCCCGACGCGAGGCCGAGGCCCATCCCGCCCATCCGACCGTGCCCCAGCCCGATGCCGGGCAGGAGGTGCTGTTCGAAACCCTGCTGCGCATCGGCGACTCGACGCTGATCCTGGGCCACCGCGTGTCCGAATGGTGCGGCCATTCGCCGGCCCTGGAAGAGGACATTGCGCTGGCCAATGTGGCGCTGGACCTGATCGGCCAGACCCAGCTTTGGCTCGGCCTCGCGGCCGAGGTCGAGGGGCAGGGCCGGACCGCCGACGACCTGGCCTATCTGCGCGACGCCTGGGATTTCCGCAACCTGCTGATTGTCGAGCGCCCGAACGGCGATTTCGGCCATACGCTGATGCGGCAGTTCCTGTTCGACGCCTGGCACCATGAATTGCTGAAGGCGCTGTCCGTGTCCTCGGACCCGCGCGTGGCCGAGATCGCGGCCAAGGCCGGCAAGGAGGTCGCCTATCACCTGGAACGCTCGTCCGACCTGGTGGTGCGGCTGGGCGACGGGACCGAGGAAAGCCATCGCCGCATGCAGGAGGCGCTGGACGCGCTCTGGCCCTATACCGGAGAGATGTTCCTGGGCGACGACAAGGATGCCGAGATGGCGGCGCGCGGCATCGCCCCCGACCCGGCCAGCCTGCGCGCCGGCTGGGACGAGACCCTGCGCCATGTTCTGGGCGAGGCGACCTTGCAGGTCCCCGAGGGCGATTTCGCGCATAAGGGCGGCAAGCAGGGCACCCATACCGAACATCTGGGCTATATCCTGGCCGAGATGCAGTTCCTGCAGCGCGCCTATCCGGGCGCAAGCTGGTAAAGCGCCATGGCCGCAGCGACCCATCCCAGCGTCGAGGAGGTCTGGGGCTGGCTTTCCGAGGTGCCCGACCCGGAGATCCCGGTGATCAGCCTGACCGACCTGGGCATCATCCGCGGCGTCGAATGGCAGGGCGATACGCTGGTCGTGAAGGTCACGCCGACCTATTCCGGCTGTCCCGCGACCAGCATCATCAACCTGGACATCGAGACCGCGCTGCGCGGCCGCGGCATCGACAAGCTGCGGCTGGAACGCCAGATGTCGCCGCCCTGGACCACCGACTGGATCACGCCGGAGGGGCGGGAAAAGCTGCGCGCCTATGGCATCGCGCCCCCCATCGACGGCACGGCGGCGGACGGGCAGATCGCCGGGCGCATCGCCCGGATGACCGGCGCGAACCTGACCATCGCCTGCCCGCGCTGCGGCTCGGCCAATACCGAAAAGATCAGCCAGTTCGGCTCGACCCCCTGCAAGGCGAGCTATCGCTGCAAGGACTGTCTGGAACCCTTCGACTATTTCAAATGCATCTGAGAATGCGTCCCGCTTCAGGAAGGATACCCACATGGCACGCTTCCACCCGCTGAAGGTCATCGATGTGAAGCGCGAGACGCGCGACGCGGTGGTCGTCACCCTTGCCCCCCGCGACGAGGATCGCGCGCTGTTCGACTTCACCCAGGGGCAATACCTGACCTTCCGCCGCGACTTCGACGGCGAGGAGCTGCGCCGCAGCTATTCGATCTGCGCCGGCAAGGACGAGGGCGCGCTGCGCGTCGGCATCAAGCGCGTCGATGGCGGCGCCTTCAGCACCTGGGCGAACGAGAATCTGGCGCCCGGCGACGAGATCGAGGCGATGCCGCCGATGGGCAAGTTCTTCACCCCGCTCGATCCCGGGGCGGAAAAGCAGTATCTGGGCTTCGCCGCCGGTTCGGGCATCACGCCGGTGCTGTCGATCATCAAGACCGTGCTGGCGCGCGAGCCGCGGGCGCAGTTCACGCTGGTCTATGCCAACCGCCAGATCAACACGATCATGTTCCGCGAGGAGCTGGAGGATCTGAAGAACCAGCATCTCGGCCGCTTCTCGGTCATCCATGTGCTGGAGCAGGAGGGGCAGGAGATCGACCTGTTCACCGGCCGCATCGACGCGGGCAAGATGACGGCGCTGTTCCAGCACTGGCTGGACGCCGAGGCCGTGGACACCGCCTTCATCTGCGGCCCGGAACCGATGATGCTGACCGTCGCGGCGTCCTTGCGCGACCACGGGCTGCGCGACGATCAGATCAAGTTCGAGCTCTTCGCCTCCAGCCAGCCCGGCCGGGCCAAGGCCCGCGCCGTCTCGCGCGAGGCGGTCAAGGCCGGCGAGGGCGTTGCCGCCACGGTGACGCTGGACGGCGCCACGCGCAATTTCCAGATGCCGCGTCAGGGCGAGACGATCCTGGAGGCGGCCTTGGCCAACAGCATGGACGCACCCTATTCCTGCAAGGCGGGCGTCTGCTCGACCTGCCGCTGCAAGGTGCTGGAGGGCGAGGTCGAGATGGCGGTGAACCACGCGCTGGAGGATTACGAGGTCCGCGCCGGCTATGTGCTGAGTTGCCAAGCCTATCCGGTCAGCGACCGCGTGGTCGTCACCTATGACGAATGATCCGGGCGCAGGAGGGGAACCCATGTCCGACACCATGAATATCGAGGACTATCTGGCGCAGGGCGGGGTGCTGACCGCGCCCGGCAACGCGCCCGCCCGCTATCGCGGCGAGCTTCTGCGGCTGATGTCGTCCTTTGTCGACAGCGAGCTTGCCGCCTCGGCCGGCTTCGCCAATGCGATCAACTTCGCCCCCGGCATCAAGGAGCGCATTGCCGCCAGCCGCATCACCCTGGAAAAGGCCGACCATGCCGAGCGCGTGCTGCGGGTGATGGCCGAGTTCGGCACCGATGCCGCGCGCTATCAGACCAGCCACGACTGGGCCGCGCGGGTCGAACGCGATGCCGATCTGGGCGCCGCGCGCCGGCCCGGCGACATGCGGCTGTCGGTGTTCCACTATCCCGTCACCGGCTGGACCGATGCGGTGGTGATGAACGTGCTGCAAGGGCTGGCGACCGGGGTGCAGATGACCGAACTGACCCGCGTCTCCTATGGCCCCTTGGCCGAGGTGTTCCGCGAGATCGCCCCGCGCGAGGCGCGCCATGCCGAGCTGGGTCTTGAGGGGCTGGAGCAGATCGCCGCGACCGAAGAGGGGCGCGAGGAAGCCCGCGCCGCCGTCGCCTATTGGCGGCCGCGGGTGACGGCGGGTTTCGGCGTGGCCCATTCGGACCGCTACGACACGCTGGCGCGCTTCGGCCTGCGCCACAGCCCGAACGAGGCGCTGCTGGCCCGCTGGGAGGCGCTGGCCTCGGAACATCTGGCCGCGCTCGGCCTGTGATCGGCGTTCCGGCCGCGTTCCCCTGGGCGCGGCCGGCCGCCTGACCAAAACCAAGACTGACCAAGGAAACGCCAATGACCACTCCGCGCCGTCTTGAAAGCTATGTCTGCGGGGGCTGGACCCCCGGCAGCCAGCAGGGCCAGACCCTGCTGGACGCCGCCACCGGCGAGCCGGTCGCCGTGATCGATTCAAGCGGCATCGACTTCGCCGCCGCGCTGGCCCATGGCCGCGAGGTGGCGGGGCCGAAGCTGCGCGCCATGTCCTTCCACGAGCGCGCCGGCATGCTCAAGGCCCTGGGTCTGGCGCTGATGGCGCAGAAAGAGGAGTTCTACGCCGAAAGCCTGCATACCGGCGCCACCCGCACCGACGGCTGGGTGGATATCGAGGGCGGCATCGGCACCATGCTGACCTATGCCTCGAAGGGCCGGCGCGAATTGCCGAATACCCGCGTGCTGACCGATGGCGATGTCGAGGTCCTGTCCAAGGACGGCAGCTTCGTCGCCCAGCATATCCTGACGCCGCTGCATGGCGTCGCGGTGCATATCAACGCCTTCAACTTCCCGATCTGGGGGATGCTGGAAAAGATCGCGCCGACGCTGCTGGCCGGGGTGCCCTGCCTGGTGAAACCCGCCAGCCAGACCGCCTATCTGACCGAGCTGATGGTGCGCCGCATCGTCGAGACCGGCATCCTGCCGGAGGGCGCGCTGCAGCTGATCTGCGGCTCGGTCGGGGATCTTCTGGACCATGTGACCGAACAGGACGCCGTGACCTTCACCGGCTCGGCCTGGACCGGGCGCAAGCTCAAGACCCATCCGGCGATCGTCGCCAATTCCGTGCGCTTCACCATGGAGGCGGACAGCCTGAACGCCTCGATCCTGGGTCCGGACGCGGTGGCGGGCACGCCCGAGTTCGAGCTGTTCGTGCGCGAGGTCGCGCGCGAGATGACGGTCAAGGCCGGGCAGAAATGCACCGCCATCCGCCGCGTCATCGCGCCGCGCGTCCAGGTCGATGCGCTGGTCGCCGCGCTGGACGAGCGGCTGGGCAAGACCGCGCTTGGCCTGCCGGGCGACGAGGGGGTGCGCATGGGGCCGCTGGCCAGCCTCGATCAGCGCGAGGAGGTGCGCGAGCGCATCCGCGACCTGCAGGCGGCGGCCGAGATCGTGGCGGGCGACCCGGACGCGGTGCGCGTGACCTCGGGCGATCCTGCCAAGGGCGCCTTCCTCAATCCGGTGCTGATGTATGCGGCGAAGCCCTTCGAGGCGGCGGCGGTGCATGAGGTCGAGGCTTTCGGTCCCGTGTCCACGGTCATGCCCTATGACGACCTGGACGAGGCGGTGGCGCTGGCGCGGCTGGGCAAGGGTTCGCTGGTCACATCGGTCTTTACCGACGATCCGAAGGTCGCCGAGCAGGCGGTGCTGGGCGCGGCCCCCTGGCACGGCCGGGTGCTGATCGGCAACCGCGCCTCGGCGAAAAGCTCGACCGGGCACGGCTCGCCCCTGGCGCCACTGGTGCATGGCGGGCCGGGGCGTGCGGGCGGCGGCGAGGAGATGGGCGGCATCCGCGGCGTCAAGCATTACATGCAGCGCACCGCCGTGCAGGGCGCGCCGCGGCTGCTCTCCGCCGTCACCGGCCGCTGGATCGAGGGCGCCGATGCGCAGCAGGGCGTGCATCCCTTCCGCAAATCGCTGGCCGAGCTGCGCATCGGCGACCAGCTGGTCACGGCGACGCGCACCATCACCCGCGAGGATGTCGAGCATTTCGCGCATTTCACCGGCGACACCTTCTATGCCCATATGGACGAGGCGGCGGCCAAGGCAAACCCGTTCTTCGATGACCGCGTCGCGCATGGCTACCTGATCGCCAGTTTCGCGGCCGGCCTGTTCGTCGAGCCGAATCCGGGTCCGGTTCTGGCCAATTACGGCGTGGACAACCTGCGTTTCCTGACCCCGGTCTATTTCGGCGACACGCTGCAGGTGCGGCTGACCTGCAAGGAGATCAACCCGCGCGAGAATGCCGGCCATGGCGAGGTGCGCTGGGATTGCCAGGTCACCAACCAGAAGGGCGAGGTCGTTGCGCAATACGACGTGCTGACCATGGTGGCCAAGGAGTGGCCGCTGGCGCAGGCGGCGGAATAAGCGGAAGGGCAGGGCGGTGCTTCGGGATCGTCCCTGCCCGCACCTGCGAAAGCCCGGACCGGCCAGCAGCTGGTCAGGACCTCTCGGAAATTCCCAGTTCCCCGGCGATCCGCCTTTCCAGATGCGCGGCCAATCGCTGCGCAGCGTCGGATCTGCTGCTCCAGTCATCGGCGATCTCGCCGAGATGGGCTTGCCGCGCATGGTCCAGCGTCACAGCTTCCCGCCCCCGGATTCGCCGCTTTGCCCAAAGGGCGGCGGCCTGCTTGGAGGCGAACTGTCCGGTGCTCGCCGTATGCCACATCCGGGCAAGCGTCAGCAGGACGTTCCGCTCATCCCCGTGCAAACCGGCCAGCAGGGCCGGAAGCATGTCGCGCATGGCCTGCCGGAGACGGGTCGGGGGAAACGCGGGCAGAAGCTGGTCCGCGTCCGGGCCGAGCAGGGGAATAGCCTCTTCGCGCGCCTGTGCGAGAAGCAGGATATGTTCGGGATCACGCTCCGGCATCGCCTTGCTGCCGCTTTCGAACGCCTCCCGCAACCACTCGCCATAGACGAATTCCGCCCGGCCCCAAGAAGCAGGCTCGGCGAGGTCGGAGCGGCGGAATATCATCACCTCAAGGCAGCGCGGGCCGCCCGGCGCGGCGGGGTGGCGGCCGGAAAGACGCAGCAGGGCTGCCAGCAAGTCGCTGCGCTGACCTTCGGACAAAGCGCGATCCACCACGGCCAGAAGATCGATGTCGCTTTGCGGCCGGTGCAGGCCCGAAGCCGTCGATCCGTGCAGATAGGCTGCAAGCAGCGCATCGCCGAGGATGTTTCGCAAGGTCGCCAGCGCGGCGGGTATCTGCTCGAATTGCCTGGGCACGGTCTGCATGATCGCTTCGCTTCCGGTCAGCTGCCCGTCACCGGGACTTCCGCCTGCGCTTCGCGGGGCACTCCGTCGAGGACCGTCGCGTCGCGGCATTACCGCACCGCCTTGATCCCCTCCAGGATCAGGGTCGTCGCCACGTCGGCGTAATCCTCGCGGGTGATGCGGCCGCCGTCGCGGAACCACATATAGACCCAGTTCATCATCCCGAACAGCGACATGGTGACCGGGGTCAGCAGCGGGCGCTGCGGATCGTCCAGCGCCGGGTTGATCTCGCGCAGGACCGCGGCGAAGCGCTTCACGATGCGCCGCTCGACGCCCAGGATCTCGGCCTTCTGGTCGTCGGCCAGGGCCGGGGTGGCGTTCAGCTGAACCTTGTGCTGGTTGTCCGCCCCGCGATAGCGGTCCAGCAGCGTGCCCACCAGCCGGCGCAGGCGCTGCTGCGGCGGCAGGCCGGGGTCGTCGGCATCCTCGATGGCGGCGTCGAGCTCTTCCAGATGGGTGATGATGATGGCGAAGATCAGCGCATCCTTGCTGGGATAATAATGGTAAAGCAGGGCCTTGGAGACCTGGCTATGCGCGGCGATCTGCGCCATGGACGCCTTTTCCATGCCCAGATCGGCAAAGACCTCGGCCGCCTTGTCCAACAGGCCGCGCTGCTTTTCCTCGAAATCCGCTGCCCGTGTCCGAGCCATGCCATCCTCACAAGATCATTTGTTCGCCCGCGGTCGGGAGGCGAGAAAAACAAGGGGGCGCGCCGGCCCCCTTTCGATTTAGCGGGTCTGCGACCGCATGTCATGCCGGCTGCCGCGATGCGGCATCATGTCTTGGGCCGGTTGTCAAGCACCCGCTTGGCCTTGCCTTCCGAACGGGCAAGGGCATTCGGATCCCTGACCTCGATCCGGGTCGAGACGCCGACCACGCTCTTGATGTGATGGGCCAGTTCCTTGGCGGAATGGGCGCGGGCGGCCTCGTCGGTCATCTCGGGGGTGCATTCGACATGCACGATCATCGAATCCATGCGGCCCGAGCGGGTCAGCTCGATCTGGAAATGCGGCGCGAGGCCCCGGCATTTCAGGATCTGCTCCTCGATCTGGGTCGGGAAGACGTTGACGCCGCGCAGGATGATCATGTCGTCGCTGCGGCCGGTGATCTTCTCGATCCGGCGCATGGAACGCGCGGTGCCGGGCAGCAGCCGGGTCAGGTCGCGGGTGCGGTAGCGCACCATCGGCAGCCCTTCCTTGGTCAGCGTGGTGAAGACCAGCTCGCCCAACTCGCCATCCGGCAGCACCTCGCCCGTCACCGGGTCGATGATTTCCGGGTAGAAATGGTCCTCCCAGATATGCAGCCCGTCCTTGGTCTCGACGCATTCCATGGCGACGCCGGGGCCCATGACCTCGGAGAGGCCGTAGATGTCGACGGCATGCATGCCGAAGGCCTCTTCGATCTCCTCGCGCATGGCGTTGGTCCAGGGCTCGGCGCCGAAGATGCCGATCTGCAGCGAGGATTCGCGCGGATCGAGGCCCTGGCGGCGGAACTCGTCCAGGATCGACAGCATGTAGCTGGGCGTCACCATGATGATGCGCGGCTTGAAGTCGTGGATCAGCGTCACCTGCCGCTCGGTCATGCCGCCCGAGATCGGCACCACGGTGCAGCCCAGCCGCTCGGCCCCGTAATGCGCGCCGAGGCCGCCGGTGAACAGCCCGTAGCCATAGGCATTGTGCAGGATGTCGCCCGGCCGCCCGCCGGCGGCGCGGATCGAGCGCGCGATCAGGTTCGCCCAATGGTCGATATCGGCCTGGGTATAGCCCACCACGGTCGGCTTGCCGGTGGTGCCGGACGAGCCGTGGATGCGCACCAGCTTGGACTGCGGAACGGCGAACATGCCGAAAGGATAGGTGTCGCGCAGGTCCTGCTTTACCGTGAAGGGGAATTTCGCGATGTCCGCGAGCGATTTGAGGTCCTCGGGATGGACGTCATGCTCGATGAAGCGGTTGCGGTAGAAGGGCGAATTTTCGAAGGCGTGCTTCAGCGACCGCTTCATGCGGTGAAACTGCAGGGCCTCGATCTCGTCGCGCGATGCGATCTCGATCGGGTCCAGCTCCTTCTTTTCCGGCGCCATTGGATGCATGGATTCCTCCCCTTGCAATGCTTTGCGGTCAGGATTCGACCGGCAGATGGGTGCCCTTGACGGTGCGGGAATGGCCGCGGAACTCGGCCACATGCGCGCCGTCCTGATTGGTGATGCGGATGTCGTAGATGCCCGAGCGGCCCCGGCGCGAGACCTCGCGCGCGGTCGCCGTCAGCCGGTCGCCGATGCGGCAGGGCACCAGATAGGTGATCGAGCAATGCTGCGCGACCACCAGCTGGTTGTAGCTGTTGCAGGCGAAGGCGAAGGCGCTGTCGGCCAGCGTGAAGATATAGCCGCCGTGGCAATTGCCGTGGCCGTTCGACATCGCCTCGGTGACGGTCATCGACAGCGTCGCCTCGCCCGGGGCGATATGGTCCAGGCTCATGCCCAGCCGCTGGCTGGCGGAATCGTCGTTCCACATCGCCTTGGCCGAGGCTTCGGCCAGCTCCTGCGGGGTCATCTGGGAAACGGGCTTCATGGTTGCGTCTTTCATTGTCCCCGGAACTCCGGCTTGCGCTTTTCCAGGAAGGCGGTGACGCCCTCGGCGTAATCGGCGCTGCGGCCGGCCTGCCGCTGGCAGTCGCGCTCCATGTCCAGCTGCTGGTCAAGGCTGTTGGTGGCGGCCGCCTGGATCAGCCGCTTGGTCAGGCCCAGGCCCAGCGTCGGACCCGCGGCAAGGGACACGGCCAGCGCCACCGCCTCGTCCATCAGCGCCTCGTCCGGGACCGCCTTCCAGATCAGGCCCCAGGCGGCGGCCAGTTCCGCCGGCAGCGGTTCGGCCGTCAGCGCCAGCGCCTTGGCGCGCGGCTCGCCCAGGATACGGGTCAGGCTGAAGGTGCCGCCGGCATCGGGGACCAGCCCGATCTTCGAGAAGGCCTGGATGAACTTCGCCGATTTCGCTGCCAGCACGATATCGCAGGCGAAGGCGACATTGGCCCCCGCCCCGGCCGCCACGCCGTTGACCGCACAGACCACCGGCTTTTCCAGCGCCCGGATCAGCCGCAGCGTCGGGTTGTAGAAGGTTTCGAGCGTCTGGCCCAGATCGGGGGCGGGGCCGCCCTTGCGCGGGTCGCGGTCGCCCAGATCCTGCCCGGCGCAAAAGCCGCGCCCGGCGCCGGTCAGCAGGACCGCGCGCACCGCGGCATCGTCATGGGCGCGCTGGATCCCGGCCCGCAGCGCCAGATGCATCTCTTCGTTGAAGGAATTCAGCTTGTCGGGCCGATTGAGCGTCAGTGTCAGCACGCCATCGGCCAAGACCGCCAGGACGGTTTCCGTCATCGGTAAAACTCCCTTGCCCCGGCTTTCGGGGGCTCCCTGAAAATTTTTGTTGCATAAACCGACCGGCCGGTCAATGATAATCTGGTCAAGTGTGGGGGGAGCCGTGACAGAATTTTTCGACCGCCATCGGCCGATGCTGGACGCTGCGCTGGAGGCGCTGCATCGTCGTGCCTTCTGGACCCCGTTTCCCGAGATTCCAAGCGGCAAGCTCTATGGCGAAACCGCCCGCGAGGACGGTCAGGCCGGGTTCGAGGCGTTGCGCAATGCCGCTTTCGAGCTGCCCGGCCACCCGAATCAGCGGCAGCTGGGCGGCGAGGTCTCTCCTTTTGGCGGCGCCTTGGGGATCACCTATCCGGCCGCCGATGCCCCGACGCTGATCGCGGCCGCGCAGGCGGCGGCGCCCGGGCTGGCGGCGGCCGGCGCCGAGGCGCGGGTGGGTGTCTGCCTGGAATCGCTGGTCCGGCTCAACCGCATCAGCTTCCTGATGGGCCATGCCACCATGCACACCACGGGGCAGGCCTTCGCCATGGCCTTCCAGGCGGGCGGGCCGCATGCGCAGGACCGCGGGCTCGAGGCCGTGGCCATGGCCTGGGACGAGATGACCCGATTCGCCCCGCAGGCACGCTGGGAAAAGCCGCAGGGCAAGGTGGCGCCGATCGTGCTGGAAAAGCACTGGACCATCGTGCCGGCCGGCCTGTCGCTGGCCATCGGCTGCAACACCTTCCCGACCTGGAACTCTTACTCCGGGATCTTCGCCAGCCTTGCCACCGGCAACCCGGTGATCGTCAAGCCGCATCCCGCCGCCATCCTGCCGCTGGCGCTGACCGTCCGCGTGCTGCGCGAGGTGCTGGCCGAGGCCGGGCTGCCGGCCGATTCGGTGCTGCTGGCCGTGGACGAGCGCGGCGCGGAAATCACGCAGGACCTGGCCACCCACCCGGCGGTGCGGCTGATCGACTATACCGGCTCGGGCGCCTTCGGCGACTGGCTGCGCGGCCACGCGACGCAGGCGCAGCTGTTCACCGAAGAGGCCGGCGTGAACACCGTCACCATCGCCGCCACCGACGATTTCGCCGGCATGTGCGCCAACCTGGCCTTTTCGCTGGCGCTCTATTCCGGGCAGATGTGCACCGCGCCGCAGAACATCTATGTCCCCGAGGGCGGCATCGACACCGACCAGGGCCACAAGAGCTGCGATGAGGTGGGGCTGGCGCTCGCCGCGGCCATCGACGCGTTGCTGGCCGATCCGGCCCGCGCCGCGGGCATCTGCGGCGCCATCGCCAACCCCGCGACGCTGGAGCGCGTGCAGCAGGCGCGAGGGCTTGGCCGGGTGCTGCGCGATTCGGCGCCGCTGGGGCAGGGGCGCACCGCCACGCCGCTGCTGCTGGCGCTGCGGGACGGCGATCCGGCCTGCGAGCGGGAATGCTTCGGCCCCATCGCCTTCGTCGTCGCGGTGAAGGATGCCGATACCGCCATTGCCCGCGCCGCCGATCTGGCCCGCCGCCAGGGGGCGATCACCGCCGCGCTTTATGACCGGGACGAGGCGCGCATCGCCCGCGCCGCGCAGGCCTTTGCCGCGGCCGGCGTCAACCTGTCGGTCAACCTGACCGGCAACATCTATGTCAACCAGTCGGCGGCCTTCAGCGATTTCCACGTGACCGGGGCCAACCCGGCGGGCAATGCCAGCCTGACCGACACCGCCTTCGTCGCCAGCCGGTTCCGACGCGCCATGTGGCGGCGGCCGGCGGCGGCCTGACCAAGTCAACTCGTTTCTGGGAGGAAACAAACCATGAAGAACATCCTGATGACGACCGTTCCGGCGGCGCTGATCGCGCTTGGTCTGGCCTCTGCCGCCAGCGCCGAGATCAGGATCGGCGCCTCGGTCTCGGCCACCGGCCCGGCCGCCTTCCTGGGCGATCCCGAGGCCAAGACCCTGCAGATGCTGGTCGAAGAGCTGAACGCCAAGGGCGGCATCAACGGCGAAAAGATCGCGCTGGTGCTTTACGACGACGGCGGCGACGCCAACAAGGCGCGCACCTTCGCCACCCGCCTGATCGAGGATGACGAGGTGCAGGCCATCATCGGCGGCACCACCACCGGCACCTCGATGTCGATCCTGTCGGTGGCCGAGGACGCCGAGATCCCCTTCATCTCGCTGGCCGGCGCCATCGACATCGTCCAGCCGGTCAAGCCCTTTACCTTCAAGACCCCGCATACCGACCGCATGGCCTGCCAGAAGATCTTCGAGGACATGCAGAAGAGCGGCATCCAGAAGATCGGCATGATCTCGGGCACCGACGGCTTCGGCGCCTCGATGCAGGCGCAGTGCAAGGACGTGGTCGGCGAATACGGCATCGAGATCGCCGCGGACGAGACCTACGACCCCAAGGACGCCGACATGACGGCGCAGCTGACCAAGATCCGCAACACGGCGGGCGTGCAGGCGGTGCTGAACCCGGGCTTCGGCCAGGGCCCGTCCATCGTGACCCGCAACTATCGCCAGCTGGGCATCGAGCTGCCGCTTTACCAGTCCCATGGCGTCGCCTCGGACGGGTTCATCGAGCTGGCCGGCAAGGAGGCCGCCGAGGGCGTGCGCCTGCCCGGCACCGCGCTGCTGGTCGCGGACCTGCTGGCCGAGGACGATCCGCAAAAGCCGGTGGTGACGGCCTACAAGGCCGCCTATGAGGGCAAGTTCAAGGAGCCGGTCGGCACCTTCGGCGGCTATGCCCATGACGGTTTCGCGCTGCTGGTCGATGCGGTGACGCGCGCCGGCTCGGCCGAGCCCGAGGCGATCCGCGACGCGCTGGAACAGACCTCGGGGCTGGCGGGCACGACCGGCATCTACACCATGACCCCCGAGGACCATCTGGGGCTGGACCTGTCGGCCTTCCGCATGCTGGAGGTCAAGGACGGCAGCTGGTCCATCGTCGAATGAACCCGCGCGGTCCCCGCAGGGGGACCGCTTCCGCCCGCTCGGGAGAGCCCTGCCAGAGAGCCTCGGCATGTCTGAACTTCTGCAATTCCTGTTTTCAGGGCTGACGGTGGGCGCGGTCTATGCGCTGGTCGCCCTTGGTTTCACGATCATCTACAACGCCTCGGACGTGGTGAACTTCGCCCAGGGCGAGTTCGTCATGCTGGGCGGCATGATCACATGGTTCGCCCATGCCGCCGGCCTGCCGCTGCCGCTGGCGGCGCTGATCGCCATCGTCGCCACCGCGGCGCTGGGGGTGGCCATCAACAAGCTGGCCATCGAGCCGGCGCGCGGCGCGCCGGTCGTGTCGCTGATCATCATCACCATCGGCGCCTCGGTCTTTCTGCAGGGCGCGGCGCAGCTGGTGTTCGACAAGCAGATCCACAGCTTCCCGGCCTTTTCGGGCGACACGCCGCTGCGCATCGGCGGCGCGACGATCCAGCCGCAAAGCCTGTGGGTGATCGGCGGCGCGCTGGTGGTCTTTGCCGGGCTGTGGCTGTTCTTCACCCGCACGCTTCTGGGCCGGGCGGTGCTGGCGACCTCGAACAACCGGTTGGCGGCGCAACTGGTCGGCATCAACACCAATTTCGTCATGACGCTGTCCTTCGCGCTTTCGGCCGGGATCGGCGCGCTGGCCGGGGTGCTGGCGACGCCGATCACGCTGACCGCCTATAACGTCGGCATCGGCTTTGCGCTGAAGGGCTTTGCCGGCGCCATGCTGGGCGGCATGGGCAATCCCAAGGGCGCGCTGGCCGGCGGTTTCCTGATCGGGCTGATCGAGGCGCTGACCGCGGGCTACCTCTCCTCGACCTACAAGGAGGCCGCGGCCTTCGTGGTGATCCTGCTGGTGCTGTTCTTCATGCCGCAGGGCCTGTTCGGCCGCAAATCGACGGAGCGGGTGTGATGCCGAGACTGACCGCCAAATCCGCCACTTTGCTGGTGCTGACCGCGCTGATCGCGGTGACGCCCTTCTTCTTTCCCTCGGGCTATTATTACCGGGTCGGCGCGCTGATCTTCGTCAACGGGCTGGCCGTGACCGGCATCGTGATCCTGACCGGTTATGCCGGGCAGATCAGCCTGGGCCATGCCGGTTTCGCCGGCATCGGCGGCTATGCCTGCGCGCTGGCGCCGACGCATCTGGGCCTGCATCCGTCGCTGGCCGTGGTGCTGGGCGCGGCGATCTCGGGCGTGCTGGCCTATCTGGTCGGCCGGCCCATCCTGCGGCTCAAGGGCTATTACCTCGCCGTGGCCACGCTGGGCTTCGGCATCCTCGTCTCGATGGTGCTGAACAACGAGCGCCAGCTGACCGGCGGCCCCGACGGCATTGCCGTGCCCGAGCTTGGCCTGCGCGGGCTGCTGAAAGACTGGGGGCTGGACCTGACCAACGGCCAGTTCTGGTATTTCTTCTGCGGGCTCGTGCTGCTGGCCGGCGCCTGGCTGGCGCTGAACCTGCATCAAAGCCCCAGCGGCCGGGCGCTGCGCGCGCTGCACGGATCCGAGATCGCCGCCGGCACCGTCGGCATCGACGTGGCGCGGGTCAAGCTGCAGGCCTTCGTCATCTCGGCCGTCTATGCCTCGGTCGCGGGTTCGCTGGTGGCGTTGCAGAACAAGTTCATCACCCCCGACGTCGCCGGCTTCATGCATTCGATCGAGATGGTGACCATGGCCGTGCTGGGCGGCGCCGGTTCGGTGCTGGGCGCGATCTTCGGCGCCGGCATCCTGACGCTGCTGCCGCAGGCGCTGACCGTCTTTGCCGAATACGAGCAGCTGGTGCTGGGCCTGGTGATGATGCTGGTGATGATCTTCCTGCGCGAGGGGCTTTTGCCCTCGGTCCTGCGCAAGCTGAGGGGGAGGGACGAATGACGCTGCTTTCGGTCGAAGGTCTGGGTATCAGCTTCGGCGGCATCAAGGCCGTGAACGATGTCAGCTTCAAGGTCGAGCCGGGCGAGATCGTCTCGGTCATCGGCCCGAACGGCGCCGGCAAGACCACGCTGTTCAACATGATCTCGGGCGTCTATCAGCCCGGCTCGGGCTGGGTGGTGCTGGAAGGCGAGGACGTGACCGGCATGGCGCCGTTCCGGCTGGCCAGCCGCGGCATGTCGCGCACCTTCCAGAACCTGCAGATCTTCCAGAACATGACGGTGCTGGAAAACGCCATCTCGGGCTTTCACCTGCAGGAGCGGGGGGCGGTGCTGGCCGACCTGCTGCACCTGCCCGCCTCGCGCCGCCGGGCGCGGGCGGCCGAGGCGGGGGCGCGCGAACTGCTGGCCCGGGTCGGGCTGGAGCGGGCGGCGGATCGCGAGGCGGGGAACCTGTCCTATGGCTCGCTCAAGCGGCTGGAGATCGCCCGCGCGCTGGCGATGAAGCCCAAGGTGCTGCTGCTTGACGAACCGGCGGCCGGCTGCAACGCCGTCGAGACCGAGGAGATCGACCACCTGATCGCCGAGGTCGCGGCATCCGGCACCGCCATCCTGCTGGTCGAGCATGACATGAAGATGGTCATGCGCATTTCCAGCCATATCGTGGTGCTGGACCATGGCGAGAAGATCGCCGAGGGCGCGCCGGCCGAGGTCAGCCGCAACCCGGCGGTGATCGCCGCCTATCTGGGAACCGAGGAGGGTGCCGATGCTGACGGTTGAGGGCTTGCGCTCGCGCTATGGGCGCATCGAGGTCTTGCACGGCATCGACCTGCATGTCGATTCCGGCGAGATCGTCACCGTGGTCGGCGCCAACGGCGCGGGCAAGACCACGCTGCTGCGCTGCCTCTCGGGCGTGCAGCCGGTCTCGGCCGGGCAGATCACCTTCCGTGGCGAGCCGCTGGCCGGGGTGCCGGCGCATCGCCGCCCGGCGCGCGGGCTGACGCAATCGCCCGAGGGCCGGCAGATCTTCACCAACCTCACGGTCGAGGAGAACCTGCGCCTCGGCGCCTTCCTCTACAGCGACGACCGGGTGGAAAAGGACATGCAGGACGCGTTCCAGATGTTCCCGATCCTGCGCGAAAAGCGCAACCTGGCGGCCGGCGGGCTGTCGGGCGGCCAGCAGCAGATGCTGGCCATGGCGCGGGCGCTGATGGGCCGGCCGTCCTGCCTGCTTCTGGACGAGCCCTCGATGGGCCTGGCGCCGATCATCGTCCAGCAGATCTTCGACGTGGTCAGCGGGCTCAAGGCGCTTGGCGTCACCGTGCTGCTGGTCGAGCAGAACGCCTTCGGCGCCTTGAAGATTGCCGACCGGGGCTATGTCATGGAAACCGGCCGCATCACAATGCAGGGACCGGCGGCGGAACTGATCGCCGATCCGCGCATCCGCGAAGCCTATCTGGGGATCTGAGGAAATGACCGTCACCATCGCCCGCCAAGGGGAAATCGCCATCGTCACCGTGGACAACCCGCCGGTCAACGCGCTGAGCCAGGCGCTCCGGCAGGGGCTGTGGGATGCCGTGGACATGCTGGACGCGGACCCACAGGTCGCGGCGGTGGTGCTAATCTGCGCCGGTCGCACCTTCATCGCCGGGGCCGATGTGACCGAATTCGGCAAGCCGCCGCAGCCGCCGCACCTGCCCGATCTGGTGGACCGGATCGAGGCTGCGCAAAAGCCTTGGGTCGCGGCCATCCACGGCTCGGCCCTGGGCGGCGGGTTCGAGGTGGCGATGGGCTGCCGCTTCCGGGTGGCCGCCCCCGACGCCTCGGTCGGCCTGCCCGAGGTGAGCCTGGGCATCGTTCCCGGCGCCTCGGGCACGGTGCGCACCCCGCGCCTTGCCGGGGCCGCGCTGGCGGTGGAGCTGGTCACTTCGGGCCGGCCGATGCGCGCGCCGAAGGCCCTCGCCGCCGGGCTGGTCGATGCGGTGATCGAGGGCGACCTGCTGGAAGGCGCCACAGCCTTCGCCCGGCAGGCGCTGGCCCGGCCCTTGCCCGCGCCGGTCTCGGCCCGTCCCGTCGCCGCGCCCGATGCCGGTTTCTGGGCCGAGCAGGAGAAGGCCGTGGCCAAAGCCGCCAAGGGCGCTGCCGCGCCGCTGCGGGCGCTGGCCTGCCTGCGCAAGGCCGTCGAGGCGCCCTTCGCCGAGGCCATGGCCTTCGAGCGCCAGACCTTCCTGGAACTGCGCGGCTCGGATCAGGCGGCGGCGCTGCGCCATGTCTTCTTCGCCGAGCGCGCCGCGCTGCGCCCGGCCGCCCTGCGCGAGGTGGACCCCTTGCCCCTGCGCCGCGCGGCGGTCATCGGCGGCGGCACCATGGGCGCGGGGATCGTCGCCGCCCTGCGCGAGGCGGGCCTGCCCGTCACCCTGGTCGAGCGCGACGACGAGGCGGTGGCGCGCGGCCTTGCTAATCTGCGCGGCATCTTCGCGGGCGGCGTCAAGCGCGGCAAGCTGACCGAGGCGCAGGCCGAGGCCCTGGCGGCCGGCGTCACCGGGACGACGGATTACGCCAGCCTCGCCGATGCCGATCTGGTCATCGAGGCGGTGTTCGAGGAAATCGGCGTCAAGCGCGCCGTGTTCGAGCAACTCGCCCGGGTCTGCCGGCCGGATGCGGTGCTGGCGACCAATACCTCCTATCTCGATCCGCGCGCCATCGCCGAGGGGCTGCCCAACCCCGAGCGTTTCATCGGCCTGCATTTCTTCAGCCCGGCCAATGTGATGAAGCTCCTGGAGATCGTGCCCGCGCCGGAAACCTCGGACCGCACCCTGGCCACCGGCTTCGCGCTGGCGCGGCTGCTGAAGAAGATCCCGGTCCGCGCCGGCATCTGCGAGGGCTTCATCGGCAACCGCATCCTGAAACGCTATCGCGCCGCGGCCGAGGCGCTGGTCCGCAAGGGCGTGCCGATTGCCGAAATCGACGCCGGCATGCGCGGCTATGGCTTTGCCATGGGCCCGTTCGAGGCGCAGGATCTGGGCGGGCTCGACATCGCCTTCCTGCAGCGCGAGGGCGCCCGGGCGGCGGGGCAGGAGGTGCCCGAGACGCTGGGCGACATCCTGGTCCGCGCCGGCCGCAAGGGGCAAAAGACCGGCGGCGGCTGGTATGACTATGCCCCGGGCGAGCGCAGGCCGCAGCCTTCCCCGGCGGTGGCCGAACTGCTGGCGGGCCAAATCCGGCCCGGCCCGGCGATGAGCCGCGACGAGATCGCCCAGGCCCTTGTCGCCGAACTGGCCGCCGAGGGGCAGGCGATCCTGGAGGAGGGCATCGCGCAGGCGCCTGCCGATATCGACCTGGTCGAGATCCACGGCTACGGCTTCCCGCGCTGGCGCGGCGGGCCGATGTTCGCCACCGGCATCCGCGGCTGACCCGCGGCGGGGGGCGGGCCCTCGCGTCATGCGGCAAGGCTGGGCCGGCATCCCTCCCCGCCGCCGGGACGGGCCCGGCATCTGCCGGGCCGCACCGCGATCAGGCTGCCAGTTCCAGGGTCTGGCCCAGGGCCTGCTCGATGGCGGCCTGCCGCTGCTCGGGACCCAGATTCACCCCGTCGGCCATGACGAATTCCGGCGCGATGCCGATGAAGCCGAATACCGAACGCAGATAGGTCTCCAGATGCTCCAGCGCCGCGGCCGGATGCTCGCTGTAGAAGCCGCCGCGCGCCAGGGCGACGATCACGCGCTTGCCCTTGGCCAGCCCCTCCGGCCCGGCCTCGGTATAGCGGAAGGTCCGGCCGGAAACCACGACGCGGTCGATCCAGGCCTTCAGCTGGCTGGGCAGGGTGAAATTGTACATCGGCGCGCCGATCACCACCGTCTCGGCCTCCAGGAACTCCTCGAGCACGGATGCGTCGGCCAGGGCGTCCAGCGTCAGATGCGGCAGCGGATGGCGGGCAAGATCGCGGTGCACGACGCGGGCATCCGGCCGCCCGGCGGCCAGCTTGTCCACGATGGCCCGGCTGACCGCGCGGCTGACGCTGTTTTCGCCGGTGATGCTGCTGTCGATATGCAGGATGGTCACTATTGCCTCCTAGGTATGGAATATATACTGCGGCTTCCCATGTAACCGGCATGCGGCCGGCCGCAAGAAGGCACAATCCTGTGCCGCGCTTACACGGCTGTGCCATGGTCACACAAAGGTAACCGGAGGATCTTCCCATGCACGACCCCGACAGTTTCGGTTGCAGGGCCTTTACCGCCGTCCTGCAGCGGATCGGAGACAAGTGGAGCCTGCTGATCGTCTCGGTCCTGGCCGAGGGGCCGAGGCGCTTCAACGAGCTGCGGCGCGAGATTCCCAGCATTTCGCAGCGCATGCTGACGCTGACGCTGCGCGGGCTGGAGCGTGACGGGCTGGTGTCGCGCACGGTGACGCCCAGCATCCCGCCGCGCGTGGATTACGAACTGACCGAACTGGGCCGGTCGCTGCGCGAGCCGGTCTGCGCCTTGGCGCAATGGGCGCTGGCGAATATCGGCACGATACAGGCCGCGCAGGCGCGCTTCGACCTGGCGCGGGGCGAGCAGGCCCGCCCCGCCCCGGCCGCGCCCGCACCCCAGCCGCGGGCCTGAACCTTTTTCTCTTCTGATTGTTCCGTGGAACATCTTTGCCTTGGTTTTGTTGATTGCGTCTCGGCTCCGGGTTTCGGGGCTGTTTTTTTTTAGGAAGGAGACATCCGATGCCCGACAAGGTCCTCGACGATCTTTTCCACGACACGCTGAAGGACATCTATTATGCCGAGCGGCAGATCGTGAAGGCGCTGCCGAAGATGGCGCGCGGGGCGCAGTCCGAGCGGCTGCGCGAGGCCTTCGAGCAGCACCGCGAGCAGAGCGAGACGCATGTGGAGCGGCTGCAGCAGGTGTTCGAGCTTCTGGGCAAGCCGGCGCGGGGCAAGACCTGCCCCGCCATCGAGGGCATCATCGAGGAGGGCG
>NZ_JAEN01000014.1:0-136635 GCF_000518925.1 Paracoccus sp. J39
TGGCGCCTCTGGTTTTCCGGCATGGCCTGATAGCTGTCGTAATCGGCGGCGAGGATCAGCCGGGCGAGGCCGGCCTCGCGCGCCGCCTTCAGGTTCTGNGCGCTGGTCTTTTCCAGGTCGCCCAGGGTGATCTCCAGGCCGGAGGCCAGAAACAGCGCCTTCGCCTCGAAGACCTTGGCCACATACTGGTTGTAGCCCTCGATGGTCCAGCTCGTGCCCGCCGTCTCGCCCTCGCCGTTCACGATCAGCGCCAGCGCCCATTCGCCCCGCGCATTCGTGGTCGCCTCGACCTTCTGCGTCACCACCCGCACCCCGCCGTCGAAAATGTCCGAGCCCTGCAGCGTGGCGACGATCTTGCCCGCGGCGACCGGGGCGAGCGTCGCGTCCACCAGCACCCCCCTGACTGTGGCTTTGTTCGGCATCTGTCCCTCTCCTCATCCGAATGGCCCGGCCATTATCCGGCAGAGGCGCCAGCGTTGCCGCAAAGGGCCGTGCAACGGGCGGCTAGGGCGCCTCCCCGGCCGGCAGGCCGCGGCTCTGGCGCCAGAGGTCGGGCGTGCTGCCCTCGGTCTCGCGGAAGACGCGGATCAGGTGCGAGGCGTCGCAGAAGCCGGTCTCCTCGGCGATGCGGGTCACGGTGCGGTCGGTGCGCGCCAGCAGCATGCGCGCCTGCGCCAGCCGGATGCGGATCGAGGCATCGGCCGGCGGGATGCCCAGGTCGGCGTTGAAATGCCGCTCAAGCTTGCGCCGCCCCACACCGAGGTCGCGGGCAATGCGCGCGATCGGCAGCGGCGCGTGCAGGTTCTGCTGCATCGCCAGAAGCGCCCGCCGCACCAGAGGGTCCCGCGCATGCAGCTCAAGCGGAAGACCAGGCTGAGGACGGTCTCCGGCCCGAAAAGCAGAAACCCCGGACAAGCCAACGCAATACATTGACTTGTCCGGGGTTTCTGGTGCCGGTGAAGGGACTCGAACCCCCGACCCCATCATTACGAATGACGTGCTCTACCAGCTGAGCTACACCGGCATATGCCGCGCCGGATAGCAGGTTACGGCGCGGCCGAAAAGGGGGGATCAGTATTTTTTCCCCGCGATCTTCGCCTCCTCAGGCTCGGGCGGTTCGACATCGGGGCGCACCGGCAGGATGTCGCCCTGCGCGGCGACCAGCGGCTGGCGCTCGGACTCGGGCGGGGCGGCCTCGGCCGGGGCGGCTGCCGGTTCGGGCTCGGGGTCGGTGACGGTCATCGCGGGTTCCGCCCCGGCCGAGACCGGCGAAACCCGGCGATAATCCGATTCGCGCGGCACCATGCCGGGCGAGACATCCGCGATCTCGACCGGGGCCGGGGCGTCTGGGGAAGGCTGCGCCCCGGGCTGCGGACCGACCATGCCGGGCGACGGCGCGCCGGCGGGCTGCGAAGCCGTGGCAAGCGGCGTCGGAACCGGCACCGCCCCCCCCGCCCCATGCCTGTCCCCGACCAGCAGCGGCAGCATCTCGGCCCCGTTCGCGGCCGGCGCGCTCCAGACCGGGCTGTCCGGCTCGCGCCAGGTCAGCGTATCGAAGCCGCCGCAGCTGTCGCAGGTCGGGGACCAGTCCGCCATGACGTTGTGGCACTTGTCGCAGACCCATTGCGGGCCGCGGCTGGCGACCAGCGCACGCGCCAGAATGCCGCGCACCACCGCGTCGTCCGAGCCTTCGCCGCGCTCGACGGCGGCCAGGATCGACAGCGAGCGCACCGTCGGATGCTTCTCGGCCAGATCGCCGAGCGCGCGGCGGGCGCCGGGGAAATCCTCGGCGGCCAGCAGCAGTTCGGCGCGCAGCAGCCGGGTCTCCTCGTGATCCGGGTTCTGCCGCATCAGATCCTCGAAACGGCGCAGCCGCGCGGCCGGCTTCTCGTCCGGCACGATCTCGGCATAGGTCGCGGCGATCGCGGGATGCGGGCGCACGCTCCAGGTCTTTTGCAGCACCCGGCCGGCGTTGCGGGGATCGTTCTGGGCGATGTAGCTGCGCGCGGCCAGCACCGCGGCCGGGATCAGGTCCGGGCTGGCCCGGTTGGCCGAGATCGCGGCCTCGCGCGCGCTGATCGAATTGCCCTCGGCGAGCACCTCGGACGCCTCCTTCAGCGCCAGCACGGCATCGCGGCGGACATGCACGTCCTTGGGCAGCTGGCCCTGCTTGCGCTTGTCCTTGAGCACCGCGCGCGCGCCCTTCCAGTCGCCTTCGCGGGTCTGCAGCTCCAGCAGCATGTCCTGGACCTCGCCGTGCTTGGGCTTCAGCGCATAGGCCTTTTCCGCCAGCTTCAGCGCGGTGGCGGTGTCGCCCTCGGCCAGCTTGTGGTGCATCAGCCCGCGCACGCCGACGAAGCGGGTGCGCGGATCCGAAAGCAGCCGGCGATAGATCTCGGCCGCCTTGGCGCGGTCGCCGGCCACCTCGGCGGCCTGCGCCGCCAGAAGATCGGTGACATGCGGCTTGTCGAGGAATTTCGCCGCCTTCGCCGCCTTGTCCTGCGCCAGCCGGCCCTCGCCCGAGGCGACGGCCAGCATGCCCTCGGACAGGGCGTCGTAGCCCTTGCGCTCGCGCGAGCGGGCGAAATAGCGGTTGATCGCCGTCTCGTCGCCCAGCAGGAAGCGCAGGAAGGCCAGAAGCAGGGCCAGCAGCCGCACCACGGCCCAGCCCAGCACCACCACCACCAGCGCCGCGATCACCAGCTGCACCGGCCCCAGCGTGTATTCGGTGCCGCCATAGACCATGCTCAGGCCCTGGCCGGTTTCCGAAAGCTGCATGGCGCCCAGCGTCAGAACCAGCACGATGGCGAAGAAGATCAGGATTTTCAGTGCCGAAAGCAGCATGGCGCGCCCCTTACATGCTGCCCGCGGCCAGAGCGGCCAGCGCGGCATTGGCTTCGATCCACGTCCGGGCGCGGGAGGTCCAGCCGGCCATCGCCGCCTGAGCGGATTGCGGCAGGGTGGCGATCTCGTCCAGCGCGCCCTTGATGTCGCCGGCATTCACCGCCGCATCGGCGCGCGACAGGATGGCGTCGGGATCGCCGCCCTCGCGCGGCTCGACCGAGCGGGCGCCGGTCTGCACCCGCAGGAAATTCCCGATGACGCCCAGCGCGCCCTCGGCCTCGGGCGCGTCGCGCAGCGCGGCGGCCAGGCCCTCGCGCGCGGCGGCGGGAAAGCCCGCGCGCAGCTGGCCCAGCGTCGGGACGTCGCCGGCCAGCACGGCGGGCGGCTCGACCCCGGCGGCGCGCAGGTCGGCCAGCGCCTGATCGCGCGGGCCGCCGGTCTCGAGCGCGGCCTGCAGCGCCGCGGCGGCGGTGGCGGCCTGGGCGCGGCGATTGGCCGCCTCGGCGCTTTCCTGCAGGGTCGAGGCCTGCGCCTCGGCGGCGGCGATGCGCTTCTCGGCCTCCTCGGCCGCGGCGGCGATCTGCGCCTGCAGCGCCTCGGCCTGGGCGGCAAAGCCCTGGATCTGCTCGGCGGTGGCCGTATCGGTCGCCGGACGCGCCGCAAGCTCGTCGATGCGGCCCTGCTGCGCCGCCAGCCGCGCGGTCAGCTCGTTCAGCACTTGCTGCAACCCGTCGCTGTCCTCGCCCGAGACCACCGGCGCCACGACGGGACGCGCAGCCAGTTCGGCGACGGCCTTTTCCAGCGCGGCCAGCTTTTCCCCCTGCGCCTGCAGCGCCTCGGCCTGGCCGGCCTGGGACTGCCCCTCGGCATCGGCCAGCGCCTGGCGCGCCGCATCCGCCCCGGCCTCGGAGGCGCGGTTGGCAAAGGCGTCGGCCTGGGTCTGGATCTCTTCGCGCGCCGCCTCGATGGCGGCCTCGCGGGCGGCGGCGATCTGGGCCTCGGTCGGGGCGGGATCGGTCCCGACCGGCTGCCAGGCGGGCGGCAGATGCGGAATCGCCCACCAGGCCGCCGCGGCGCCCAGGCCGGCGGCGACGACGCCGCCCAGGAAGGTCGGCGCGAAACCGGCCTTGCGCACCTCGACCACGCGGGTTTCGACCTTGGCGGGCTGCGGCTGCGAAACGGCCGGCTTGGGCGCCTCGGCCGGCCCGGCATCCGACTTGCCGACCGGCGGCACGGTGCCCGGCTTCGCCTCGGCGGCGGACGGCGGCACGGCGGTTTTCGATTCGGCGGAGGGCTTGCCGGTCGCCGGCTTGGGCGCGGCGGCATCCGGGCCGGTGCCGCTGCCGACCAGCCTCGATTCGATCTGCGGCTTCGGCTCGGGCTTCAGGGCGGCGGCGCCCTCGCCGGCGCTGACCGGGCGGCTGTCGATCGCCGCGCCCGAAACCGCTTTTTTCTTTCCGTCTTTTCCGGGGCTTGCCTTGTTCTCGCTGGAATTGGTTTCTGGCTTCTTCACAATTCTTCCCCGTTCCCTTTCGTGTCGCAGCCCGGCTGCCGGGGCAGGCCCTGCCCCCTCCGCCCGCGATCATGCCTGGCTCCCGCCGGCAGTCTAGTCGCGGGGGCGTGGCGCCTCAACCCGCCCTCATGCGGATTGTTCCGTTGCCAGCAGGCGCCGGATCGCGCAAAGCATCCCCTCCGCGTCGGGCGTGGGCGCCAGCGCGACCTGCGCCGCCGGCCCCGTCCAGGCTTCGCGCGCCGCGGCGCTGATCGGCGCCAGCCACAGCGGCGCCCGCGCCCCCGCCGCCTGATCCGCCAGTATCCGCGCCGAGCGGGGCGAGAACAGCGGCAGGATCACCGGCGCCGCGCCCGCCAGCACCGTCCGCGCCGGCCCGTCCAGCGGCTGGGGCAGCTGGTCATAGACCACCATGCCCGGCACCGGCAGCACCTTGGCGACATGGGCGCCGTGCGGATGCAGCCAGCCCTCGCCCAGCCCCTCCAGCAGCGGCAGCATCCGCGCCGCGTCGCCCGGCCCCTCGGCGACGTCGAAACCCGCGGCCCGCGCCGCCTCGGCCGTGGCCGGGCCGACGCAGATCGCCGGCCGCCCGCGCCCCTGCCCCGCCGCCGGCACGGCATTGACCGAGGTGAAGACCAGCCCCCGCGCCGCCGCCAGCCGCGCGGCGTCATGCGCGACCGGCCGGATGCGCAGCACGGGCGAGATCAGCACCTTCAGCCCCGGCTGTCCCAGCCCTGCGGCAAATCGCCGCGAGGCCGGTTCGGGCCGGGTCAGCAGTACGATGGGCGCGGGGTTGGGCGGCATGGCAATCGGCCTGACAAGGTGTTACTTCCCCCTTGCCTAGGCCCTTGGCGGCGCGGGAACAAGGATGAGCATGGGACTGACCTTTCTGGGCATAGAAAGCAGCTGCGACGACACCGCCGCGGCGGTGGTGCGCGACGACCGCAGTATCCTTGCCTCGGTGGTGGCGGGCCAGACGGCGCTGCATGCCGATTTCGGCGGCGTGGTGCCCGAGATCGCCGCCCGCGCCCATGCCGAGAAGCTGGACCTCTGCGTCGAGGAGGCGCTGGCCCAGGCGCGGCTGCGCCTGTCGGATCTGGACGGCATCGCCGTCACCGCCGGGCCGGGGCTGATCGGCGGCGTGCTGTCGGGGGTCATGCTGGCCAAGGGGCTGGCGGCGGGCAGCGGCCTGCCGCTAATCGGCGTGAACCACCTTGCCGGCCATGCGCTGACGCCGCGGCTGACCGACGGTGTCGCCTATCCCTATCTGCTGCTGCTGGTTTCGGGCGGGCATTGCCAGTTCCTGCGCGTGGACGGCCCCGAGGATTTCGCCCGGCTCGGCGGCACCATCGACGATGCCCCGGGCGAGGCTTTCGACAAGGTGGCGAAACTTCTGGGCCTGCCGCAGCCGGGCGGCCCCTCGGTCGAGGACGCCGCGCGCGCCGGCGATGCCCGGCGCTTCGCCCTGCCCCGGCCGCTGCTGGACCGGCCGGGCTGCGACCTGAGCTTTTCCGGCCTCAAGACCGCCGTCCTGCGCCAGCGCGACGAGCTGGTCGCGGCACAGGGCGGCCTGCACCAGCAGGACCGCGCCGATCTTTGCGCCGGCTTTCAGGCGGCGGTGGCCGAGGTGCTGGCGGAAAAGACCCGCCGCGCGCTGGCGCTGGCGCCCGCTCCGGCGCTGGCCGTGGCCGGCGGCGTCGCGGCCAACGAAACGCTGCGCACGGCCTTGCAGGCGGTCGCGGCCGAGGCGGGCGCGTCCTTCCTCGCCCCGCCGCTGCGGCTTTGCACCGACAATGCCGCGATGATTGCCTGGGCCGGGATCGAGGCTTACCAGGCCGGCCGGCGCGACGGCATGGATCTGGCCGCGCGCCCGCGCTGGCCGCTGGACCGGACGGCCGCGCCGATGCTGGGCGCCGGCAAGCGGGGGGCCAAGGCATGAGCGTCGCGGTGATCGGGGCCGGCGCCTTCGGCACGGCGCTGGCAGTTTCGCTGGCAGGCAAGGGGCCGGTCACGCTCTGGGGTCGCGACACCGGCTGGACCGCGACGCGCGAGAACCCGCGCCTGCCCGGCGTCTCGCTGCCGCCCGCGCTGCGCGTCACCGACCGGCTGGAGCAGATCGCGGCCGAAACCGTGCTGCTCGCGCTGCCCGCGCAGGTGCTGGGCGGCTTTCTGGCCGAGCACGGCGGGCGCTTCGACCGCCGCAATCTGGTCAGCTGCGCCAAGGGCATCGACCTTGCCACGCTGACCGGGCCCTCGGCGCTGATCGCCGCCGCCTGCCCGCATGCCACGGTGGCGGTGCTGACCGGCCCCAGCTTCGCCGCCGACATCGCCCGCGGCCTGCCCACGGCGCTGACGCTGGCCTGCGCCGACGCCGGCGCGGCCGAGGCGCTGCAACGCCAGCTGTCCACCGCCACGCTGCGGCTTTACCGCACCACCGACGTCGCCGGGGCCGAGCTGGGCGGCGCGCTGAAGAACATCATCGCCATCGCCGCCGGCGCCGCCATCGGCGCGGGCTATGGCGACAGCGCGCGGGCCAGCATCGTCACCCGCGGCTTTGCCGAGATGCTGCGGCTGGCCACCGCGCTCGGCGCCCGGCCCGAGACGCTGACCGGCCTGTCGGGTCTGGGCGATCTGGTGCTGACCTGCACCTCGGAACAGTCGCGCAATTTCCGCTATGGCCTGGCGCTGGGATCGCGCCGCCCCTTCGCCGCCGGCACCACGGTCGAGGGCGCCGCCACCGCCCGCGCCGTCACCCAGCTGGCCGAAAGGCTGGGGATCGAGATGCCGATCTCGAATCTGGTCGCGGGCCTTGCCGAGGGCCGCATCGCCATGGAACATGCGCTGGATTTTCTGCTGAAGCGCCCGCTCAAGGAGGAATGATGCCCCTTTTCGCCGTGATCTGCCGCGACCATCCTGGCAAGCTGCAAACCCGTCTCGACACCCGTGAAAAGCACCTGGCCTTTCTCAGGGCGCAGCCCGGCCTGCAGATGGCCGGTCCGCTGATCGAAGAGGGCGAGATGCGCGGCTCGCTGCTGGTGGTCGAGGCCGAGGGGTTGACCCAGGTCAAGGAATGGGCGGCGCAGGACCCCTACAAGGCGGCGGACCTGTTCGCCTCGGTCGAGGTGATCGAATGGAAGAAGGTGATCGGCTGATGGCGTATTGGCTGTTCAAATCCGAGCCTGACGTCTTCAGCTTCGACGACCTGATCGCCCGCGGCGACAAGGGCGAGCAATGGGACGGGGTGCGCAACTATCAGGCCCGCAACAACATGCGCGCCATGAAGAAGGGCGAGCGCGGCTTCTTCTACCACTCGAACATCGGCAAGGAGATCGTCGGCATCTGCGAGGTCGTGGCCGAGGCGCATCCCGACTCGACCGCCGCGGACCCGAAATGGGAATGCGTCGATGTCCGGGCCGTCGCCCGCGTCAACCGCCCCGTCTCGCTGGACGAGGCCAAGGCCGAGCCGCGGCTGGCCGAGATGGTGCTGGTCAACAATTCGCGCCTGTCCGTGCAGCCGGTCTCGGAGGCGGAATGGGATGTGATCCTGGAGCTCGCGGGCGGCACGCGGGATATCTGAAGCACCGGCATGCCGGAACCGGCCGGGCGCCGCGCGCACCCCCGGCCCGGCCGCCCGAACGGCAAAGGAAGACAAGCATGGCCCGCGGCACCCCGATCATCGCCGACCGCCCCACCACGCGCCGCATCGGCGCGCTCCGCGCGCTCTGGCCCTTCATCCGCCCCTATCGCGGGCTGCTGGCGGCGGCGCTGGTCGCGCTGGCGGTGACGGCGGCGATCAGCCTGGTCCTGCCGCTGGCCGTGCGGCGGGTGGTCGACGGTTTCGACGCCGGGGCGCATCTGTTGGACCAGTATTTCGGCGCGGCGCTGGCCATCGTCGGGCTGCTCGCCCTGGGGACGGGGATGCGCTACTATCTCGTCACCCGGCTGGGCGAGCGGGTGGTCGCCGATATCCGCAAGGCGGTCTTCGACCGGGTCATCGCCATGAGCCCGGCCTTCTACGAGCGGGTGCTGACCGGCGAGATCATCAGCCGCATCACCACCGACACCACGCTGATCCAGTCGGTGATCGGTTCCTCGGTCTCGATCGCGCTGCGCAATTTCCTGATCCTGGCCGGCGGCATGGTGATGCTGGTCTGGACCTCGGCCAAGCTGTCCGGCCTGGTGCTGCTGCTGGTGCCGCTGATCGTGGTGCCCATCGTCGTGCTGGGCCGGCGGCTGCGCAAGCTCTCGCGCGAGAACCAGGACTGGATCGCGCTGTCCTCGGGCGCGGCCTCGGAAAGCCTGCTCTCGGCGCAGACCGTGCAGGCCTTCACCCATGAGGGACCGACCCGCGCGCGTTTCGCCGAGGTCACCGACCGCTCCTTCGACGCGGCGCTCAGCCGGGTCAGGACGCGCACGGTGATGACGGTGATCGTGATCTTCCTGATCTTCTCGGGCGTACTGGGCGTGCTCTGGGTCGGGGCGCGCGACGTGCGCATGGAGGCGATGACGGTGGGCGAACTGGTGCAGTTCGTCATCTATGCGGTGCTGGTCGCCGGCGCCGTCGGCGCGCTGTCGGAAATCTGGGGCGAGCTGCAGCGCGCCGCCGGCGCCACCGAACGGCTGACCGAGCTGCTGACCACGCAGGACACGCTGACCGACCCGGCCGATCCCGTCACCCTGCCCCGCCCGGTCAAGGGCGCCATCGGCTTCGAGGAGGTGACCTTCCACTATCCCTCGCGCCCCGACCGTTCGGCGCTGGAGGGCGTGACGCTGGACATCCGCCCCGGCGAGACGGTGGCGCTGGTCGGTCCCTCGGGCGCCGGCAAGACCACGGTGATCCAGCTGCTGCTGCGCTTCTGGGACCCGGATGCCGGCACGGTGCGCATCGACGGCATCGACCTGCGCGCCATGGCGCGGGCCGATTTCCGCCAGGCCATCGCGCTGGTGCCGCAGGATCCGGTGATCTTTGCCGCCACCGCGCGCGAGAATATCCGCTTCGGCCGCCCCGGCGCCTCGGATGCCGAGGTCGAGGCCGCCGCCCGCGCCGCCCATGCCGACGAGTTCCTGCGCCTGCTGCCCCAGGGCTATGACAGTTTCGTCGGCGAGCGCGGCGTGATGCTGTCCGGCGGGCAGAAGCAGCGCATCGCCATCGCCCGCGCCATCCTGCGCGACGCGCCGATCCTGCTCCTGGACGAGGCGACCTCGGCGCTGGATGCCGAATCCGAGCGGCTGGTGCAGCATGCCGTGGACGAACTGGCCCGCTCGCGCACCACGATCATCATCGCGCACCGGCTGGCAACGGTGAAGAAGGCTGACCGCATCGTGGTCTTCGACCACGGCAGGATCGTGGCGCAGGGCCGGCACGAGGAACTGGTGGCGCAGGGCGGGCTTTATGCCCGGCTGGCGCGGCTGCAATTCACCGAAGGCGCGGCGGAAACCGCGTAAGCGGCGGCCAGGCGACAGGCGCGATGCGGGGAGGCGACGGCCGCCCCGAGATTCCCGCCGCCCGGCCATGGTGAAGGCAGGCCCGTTTCATGGTCGGGCCATGATCCCCCCGCATATCCCCGGCGTCGTGGCGAGGAGCCGGCCCGGCGATCCACGCTCCGGCAATTCCACAACGGCGCAGCAGCCGTGAAGACCCTCTCCAGCCTGCGGTCCATGTCGTTCGGCGCACCCCGGGGGGCGTCGTGAGGGCCGCGGCAAGCCCGCACCCGCAGCAAGGGAAACGGCGGCGAAACGGCCTCGCGTAAATAGACCGGGCTGCGGGGTTTCCGGGCTCCCGTCAGGCGACCGGGCTTCCGGGCGCTGCTGGACCGACTCCGCCCTTCCATGGCAACGGCAACGGGAGATCGCCCCTGCCGCCCGGGCCTGCAACCGCAAGCGCCGTGATGATGGCCGCGCGAGGGCCTCGGTCAAGCGGCCGGTCTCGCGGCGCGGTGGGGCGGATCCACCCCTCTCCGCCCACCTTGGCCTTCTCGGCACGGCAGCGGGGAACCGGCAATACCGGGCAGGGTCGCATCCGGAAAGCGCCGCGGCTGGGAGGCCGGGGCGGGTCCGTTCAGCGCGGGGCGCTGTAGACCGCCGCCCAAAACACGGTCTTGCCATCCGCCCCGACCGCCTTGCCGATGCCGTAATGCCGGGCCTGCGGGATCAGGATATTGGCAAGATGGCCCCTGGAACGCGCCCATTCCTGCAGCACGCGCTCTTGCCCCCAGGGACCGGCGGCGATGTTTTCGGCCGCGACGCGGGGCTTGTAGCCCTGACTCTTCAGCCGCTGCATCGGCCCCGAGGACTTGCTGTCGCGATGCGACATCACCCCCCGCTTGGCCATGTCGCAGGCATGGCGCGCCGCCGCCGCGGCAAGATCCCGGTTGGACCGCAGGGGCGGCAGCCCCCGCGCCTGGCGGGTGGCGTTGGTGGCGCGCACCGCTGCCTCGTTTTCAGGCATCGAGGTCTGGTAGCAGGTGACCGTCCCCGGGCCCGCCCCGCCGGGCCCGACCGATTTCGTCGAGATTCGCACCCCTTCCGCCCAGGCGGCAGGCACCCCCAAGCCAAGAAATGCGACAAAAAGCAGGAATTTAGCAGATGTGTTCAACATTCGATTTCCTCTAGACGGGCAGAAGCTAGGAGCGACGGTCCATTTTCTCAACTTCTGATTGCTTAAATTTGTCTGGAACCGGCGGATCGGCGGAGCGTTGCCGCCCGAGACGCAGCCTGAAAGGAGAGGTCATGGCTATCTGGGATTTCGTGAAGGACGCCGGCAAATCGCTTTTCGGTTCGGAAGCCGAGGCGCAGGAGGCGCCCGCGCAGCCCGCGCAAAGCGACACCGACCGCAAGGTGGCGGCGCTCAAGGCCGAACTGTCCGCCCTGGGCCTGACCGGCAAGGACGTGCACCTGAAACTGCGCGGCGACACGGTGGTGATCTCGGGCAAGGCGCGCAATCAGGAGACGCTGGAGAAGCTGATCCTGGCGGTGGGCAACATCAAGGGCATCGCCCGGGTCGAGCTGGCCGAGGGCGCCGGCACGGAAGCCCCCGCCCCGACCGCAGCGGCCCCGGTGTTCCATACCGTGCAAAAGGGCGAGACGCTTTCGGCCATCGCGCAGAAATACCTGGGCAAGGCCAGCCGCTATCCCGAGATCTTCGAGGCCAACAAGCCCATGCTCAGCCATCCCGACAAGATCTATCCCGGCCAGACCCTGCGCATTCCCCAGACCTGACCCCTGCCGGCCGCGACGCTGCGTTCGCCGCCCGGCTGGCGTGGCGGAACGCTTGCCAGCACGCTGATAGTTGGACCATTCTGCCTCTCGGCGGGGCGCGACCCCGGGAGGAAGAACTGGGAGGTAGGATAATGGTCAGGTTCGCGAACGTCGCAGACCGCGATGCGGTCGAGACGGAGATGCCCTATGCGCAACGCCAGGTGCCGCAGACGGTCTATCAGGCCCTGACCGAGACCCGCGACCGCCATCCCCAGCGCCCGGCGATCAGCTTCCAGCTGTTCTCGGACCCGAAGGCTCCGGCCCGCACGCTGACCTGGACCGAGTTGCATGAGCGGGTGACCGAGACGGCGAACCTGTTCCGCAGCCTGGGCGTCGGGCCGGGGGATGTGGTGGCCTATCTGCTGCCCAATTGCATCGAGGCGCCGATCGTGCTGCTGGCCGGGGCGACGGCGGGGATCGTCAACCCGATCAACCCGCTGCTGGAACCCGACCACATCGCCGCCATCCTGCGCGAGAGCGGCGCCAGGGTGCTGGTGACGCTGAAGAGCTTCCCGAAATCCGAGGTCGCCCAGAAGGCGGCCGAGGCGGTGGCGCAGGCCCCGAACGTGCAGACCGTGCTTGAGGTGGACCTGCGCGGCTATCTGACCGGCGTCAAGCGCCTGCTGGTGCCGCTGATGCGGCCCAAGGTCCCGACCCGGCACCATGCCAAGGTGATGGATTTCGAAGCCGCCGCCAGCGCCCAGAAGCACAACCGCCTGACCTTCGACGAACCGGCCGAGGACCGCGTCGCCGCCTTCTTCCACACCGGCGGCACCACCGGCATGCCCAAGGTCGCCCAGCACAAGCAATCGGGCATGGTCTACAACGGCTGGCTGGGCGGCACGCTGCTGTTCAGTGAAACCGACGTGCTGATGTGCCCCTTGCCGATGTTCCACGTCTTCGCGGCCTATCCGGTTCTGATGTCCTGCCTGACGTCGGGCGCGCAGCTGGTCATGCCGACGCCGGCCGGCTATCGCGGCGAGGGGGTGTTCGACAACTTCTGGAAGCTGATCGAACGCTGGCAGGCGACCTTCCTGATCACCGTGCCCACGGCCATCGCCGCGCTGATGCAGCGCCCGGTCGATGCCGATGTCTCGTCGCTGAAGACCGCGATCTCGGGCTCGGCGCCCTTGCCGATCGAGCTTTACAACCGCTTCAAGGCCGCGACCGGGGTCGAGATCGCCGAGGGCTACGGGCTGACCGAGGCGACCTGCCTCGTGTCCTGCAACCCCATCGACGGGCTGAAGAAGGTCGGCTCCGTCGGCCTGCCCCTGCCCTATACCCATGTCCGGATCCTGCAGCGCCAGAACGGCGGCTTCCGCGAATGCGCCACCGATGAGATCGGCGAGATCTGCATCGCCAATCCCGGCGTCTTCGAGGGCTCGACCTATACCGAGGCCGACAAGAACAAGGACCTCTTTGCCGAGGGGCGCTTCCTGCGCACCGGGGATCTGGGCCGGATGGATGCCGACGGCTATCTGTGGATCACCGGCCGGGCCAAGGACCTGATCATCCGCGGCGGCCACAACATCGACCCCGCCGAGATCGAGGACGCGCTGCTGTCGCATCCCAAGGTCGCCTCGGTCGGCGCCATCGGCCAGCCCGACAGCTTCGCGGGCGAGCTGCCCTGCGCCTATGTCGAACTGGTCGCAGGGGCCGAGGTCGGCCTGGACGAGCTGATGGAGCATGCCCGCGCCCATATCCACGAACGCGCCGCCGTTCCGAAGCATATCGAGATCTTGCCGGAACTGCCCAAGACCGCGGTGGGCAAGATCTTCAAGCCGGACCTGCGCAAGCTGGCGATCAAGCGCGTCTACGACGAGGCGCTGGCCGGGGCCGGGCTGGCGGTCGAGGTGGCCGAGGTGGTGGACGACCGCAAACGCGGGCTGGTGGCAAGGCTGGCGCGGCGGGGCACGGTGGATGACAAGGCGGTGGCCGATTGCCTGGGCCAGTTCACCCTGCCTTGGGAATGGGCCTGAAGCCATGAACCCGGTCTGCCCGCTTTGCGGGCGGCCGATTCCACCGGGCGTGCCGCAAAGCCGGCACCATCTGGTCCCCAAGCTGCGCGGCGGCAAGGGCGGCGAGATGGTGCTGCTGCATCAGGTCTGCCACTCGACCATCCATCGCAAGCTGAGCGAGACCGAGCTCGCACGGCAATACAACACGGTCGAGGCGCTGCGCGGCCATCCCGAACTGGCGCGCTTCTTCGCCTGGGTGGCGAAGCGGCCGCCGGGCTGGAAGGGCAAGGTGCGCTAGGGCGCACCCTGCACAGGGCGCCGGCCCTAGCGCATGAACTTCTTGTATTTCACCCGCTTCGGTTCGATGGAATCCGGGCCGAGGCGGCGAACCTTGTCGGCCTCGTAATCCTCGAAATTGCCCTCGAACCATTCGACATGGGCGTCGCCCTCGAAGGCCAGGATATGCGTGCAGAGCCGGTCGAGGAAGAAGCGGTCGTGCGAGATGATGACCGCGCAGCCGGCGAAATCCTCCAGCGCCGCCTCCAGCGCCTGCAGCGTCTCGACGTCCAGGTCGTTGGTCGGTTCGTCCAGCAGCAGCACGTTGCCGCCCGATTTCAGCAGCTTCGCCATGTGGACGCGGTTGCGTTCGCCGCCCGAAAGCAGGCCGACCTTCTTCTGCTGGTCGCCGCCCTTGAAGTTGAAGGCCGAGCAATAGGCGCGGCTGTTCATCGTCGCGTCGCCCAGCTCGATCTGCTCGGCCCCGCCCGAGATTTCCTCCCACACCGTCTTGTTGGGATCCAGCGCATCGCGCGACTGGTCCACGTAGGAAAGCTTCACCGTGTCACCGTAGCTGATCTCGCCCGCATCGGGCTTTTCCTGCCCGGTCAGCATCTTGAACAGCGTCGACTTGCCGGCGCCGTTCGGGCCGATCACGCCGACGATGCCGCCCGGCGGCAGGCTGAAGGTCAGGTCCTCGATCAGCAGCTTGTCGCCCATGGCCTTTTTCAGGCCGTCGACCTCGATCACCTTGTTGCCCAGCCGCTCGCCATTGGGAATGATGATCTGGGCGCGGGTCAGCTTCTCGCGCTCGGACTGGCTGGCCAGCTCGTTATAGGCGTTGATCCGGGCCTTCTGCTTGGCCTGACGCGCCTTGGCGCCGGCGCGGATCCATTCCAGTTCCCGCTCCAGCGTCTTCTGCTTGGCCTTGTCCTCGCGGGCTTCCTGTTCCAGCCGCTTGGCCTTCTGCTCCAGCCAGGCCGAGTAATTGCCCTCGTAGGGGATGCCGCGGCCGCGGTCGAGTTCCAGGATCCAGCCGGTGATGTCGTCGAGGAAATAGCGGTCGTGGGTGACGATCAGGATGGTGCCGGGATATTCGATCAGGTGCTTTTGCAGCCAGGCGATGGTCTCGGCGTCCAGGTGGTTGGTCGGTTCGTCCAGAAGCAGCATGTCGGGCTGTTCCAGCAGCAGCTTGCACAGCGCCACCCGGCGGCGTTCGCCGCCCGACAGGCTTTCCACGTCGGCGTCGTCTGGCGGGCAGCGCAGCGCCTCCATGGCGACGTCGATCTGGCTGTCGAGATCCCAGAGGTTCTCGGCGTCGATCTCGTCCTGCAGCTTCGCCATCTCGTCGGCGGTCTCGTCCGAGTAGTTCATGGCCAGCTCGTTGTAGCGGTCGAGCTTGGCCTGCTTGGCCTTGACGCCCTCCATGACGTTGCCGCGCACATTCAGCGCCGGATCAAGCTGCGGTTCCTGCGGCAGATAGCCGACGGTCGCGCCCTTGGCGGCCCAGGCCTCGCCGGTGAAGTCCTTGTCAATGCCGGCCATGATGCGCAGCAGCGTCGACTTGCCGGCGCCGTTCACGCCGACGACGCCGATCTTGACGCCGGGCAGGAAGTTCAGGCGGATGTTCTCGAAGGTCTTCTTCCCGCCCGGATAGGTCTTGGACACCCCGTCCATGTGGTAAACGAACTGGTAGGAGGCCATGATCTTTCCTCGTTGCTGAACCCGTGAAGTTGCGCGCTATGTAGTCGAGCAGGGGCGAAAGGGGAAGGCTCAGCGGAACTGCCGGGTGAATTCCGGCCCGAAGGTCCGGTCGAGAAACTCGAACTGCGGTTCCAGCTTCTCGCGCAGCCGGGCGCGGGCCTTGTCGGGCACCACCAGCGCGTTGTCCGAGGCGAAGACCTTCTTGCCGACATCGCGATAATCATGCGGGGCCAGGCCCAGGAAATCCTCGACCCGGCGCAGGAAGCCCAGGGGATCGCGGGCAATCATGCCGAAGGGCATGTAAAGCAGCCGGTCGGGGCCGAAATGCGCGTTCCAGCGCGGCACATAGCGCATGTAGTCGCCGCGATCCATCAGCACCGGATCCTCGACCTCGCGCAGCCAGTCCTCGACGCCCTTCGGGCGGCGGCGCGCGCGGGTCAGGTTCATCTTGAGCTGCGAGATGGCGCGATCCACCGGATGGCGGATGATATAGACGAACTTCGCCTGCGGCAGGAATTTCGCCACGAAATCCACGCCTTCCGGCGGAAGGGTCGAATATTCGGGGGTGACGTCGATCGCCTTTGCCCCCTCGGGCGCCGGGGCGAAGACCAGCTTGTACCAATGGTTGGTGAACATCGGCTCGCGGGTGATGCGGTCAAGATAGCGCACCATGTGGCGCGGCATCTCCTCGCCGCGGGCGGCCCAGCGTTTCTCGATGTTCTGGCGGCCGCGGCGGAAATGCCAGGGCAACCATTTGCGATGCTCCTCGATGAAGCGATGGTTGAAGAACTGCACCTCCTTGAACGGAGGCGTCCAGACCTCGGGATGCTGGCCCAGCATCTGCGACAGCCAGGTGGTGCCGGCCTTCTGGGCGCCGATGCCGAGGAAATCGGGTTTGCGGGGCTTGCCTTCAGGGTCCCAGTTCATCCGTGCCGCCTTGTTGCGTCGCTGCCGCCCCTGATAAGCCAGCCGGGCCCGCGCCACAACCGGGGCGGTCATCGCCGGTCAGAGCCGGCCCCAGAGGTCGTATTCGCCGGCCTCGTCCACCGTCACCGTCACGATGTCGCCGGGGGTCAGATCCTCGAAGCCCTGGTCGATGAACAGGTTGCCGTCGATTTCCGGCGCATCGGCCTTGGTCCGGCAGGTGGCGCCTTCGGCATCGACGCTGTCCACGATCACCTCGATGCGGCTGCCGAGCTTCGCGGCCAGCTTCGCCTCGGAGATCGCCTGCGCCTTCTGCATGAAGCGGTCCCAGCGGTCCTGCTTGACCTCTTCGGGCACGTGGTCGGGCAAGTCGTTCGCCCGCGCGCCCTTGACGTTCTCGTATTGGAAGCAGCCGACGCGGTCCAGCTGCGCCTCGTCCAGCCAGTCCAGCAGGGTCTGGAACTCGGCCTCGGTCTCGCCCGGATAGCCGACGATGAAGGTCGAGCGCAGGGTGATCTCGGGGCAGACGGCGCGCCAGGCGGCGATCTCGTCCAGCGTCTTGGCCGCCGCCGCGGGCCGGGCCATGCGGCGCAGCGTGTCCGGATGGGCGTGCTGGAAGGGGATGTCCAGATAGGGCAGCACCAGCCCCTCGGCCATCAAGGGGATCAGGTCGCGCACATGCGGATAGGGATAGACGTAATGCAGCCGCACCCAGGCCCCGAGTTGGCCAAGGTCGCGGGCCAGGTCGGTGATATGCGCGCGATGCCCGCGCTCTTCGGCGAACTTGCGGTCGAGCCCGTAGGCCGAGGTGTCCTGCGAGATCACCAGCAGCTCGCGCACGCCGGCCTCGACCAGCTTCTCGGCCTCGCGGATCACCGCATGCGCCGGGCGCGACACCAGCTTGCCGCGCATGTCGGGGATGATGCAGAACTTGCAGGCGTGGTTGCAGCCCTCGGAGATCTTCAGATAGCTGTAATGCCGCGGCGTCAGCTTGACGCCCGAGGCCGGCAGCAGGTCCACGAACGGATCGGGCGAGGGCGGCACGGCGGAATGCACCGCGTCCAGCACCTGCTCGTATTGCTGTGGGCCAGTCACCGCCAGCACGGAAGGGTGCGCGCCGGTGATGTATTCCGGCTCGGCCCCCAGGCAGCCGGTGACGATCACCTTGCCGTTTTCCGACAGCGCCTCGCCGATGGCCTGCAGGGACTCGGCCTTGGCCGAATCGAGGAAGCCGCAGGTATTCACGATCACCGCGCCGGCGCCCTTGTAGTCGGGGCTGATGGCGTAACCCTCGGCGCGCAGGCGGGTCAGGATGCGCTCGCTGTCCACCAGCGCCTTGGGACAGCCGAGGCTGACCATGCCGATGGTCGGTTGCCCGTCCCTTCGCCCCCCCTCCCCTTGTGCAGAGTCGAAGATCGGGCTGGGGGCTAGATCGGGGCGCAACAGGGGCGGGTTCTGGCTCATGATGCGCGGCATATAGTGGCAAGCGGGCCGCTTGTTAAGCAGGAAGCGCGGCTCGCCGGAACGTCATTTGGCCTTGCGCGCCGGAACGGGCATATCGGCGGGGATGACGAATAGGATGCGCGCCCTAATGCCCCGGATTTCCGCCTGCCTTGCCCTGCTGCTGACCCTGGTCCTGCTGGCCGCGCCCGAGGCGCAGGCCCAGCAGCGCGGCCGGGGCGAGCCCATCGTGATCATGAACAACCGCGGCGGCAACGTGGTCGAGGCGATCCGGTATCGCAACCGGCTGGCGGCCAGCGGCCGCCCGGTCGAGGTGCGGGGCTATTGCCGCTCGGCCTGCACCATCTACATCACCCTGCCGAACGCCTGCCTGGGACCGAATGCGACGGTGGGATTCCATGCCCCGCGGCTGCCGGGCACCCGGATCATCCCGCCGATCGTGGACGAGCTGATGGCGCAATATTACCGCAACGGCATCCTGCAGATGTGGAATGCGCGCTGGAAGCACTCGCTGCAGATGCAGAAGATCTCGGCGCGGGAATATGTCCGGCTGGACCCGCAGACCCGGCTGTGCCGGCGCTGAGGCGCACCCAGCGGGGTGACCGGGGCGCGGTTTCATGGCAGGCTGGACCCGAAGGAGGACAGCCATGTCGGGACAAGGATGGGCCGCGGTCGCCGCGGCCATGATCTGGGCTGGCGCAGCGGCCGCGCAGACGCCGTGGTTCGACGCCGGCAACCAGGCGATGATCATGCATCAGGGCGACCTGCTGGAACAGCAGACCGCGCCGAACGGCGGCGCGCCAGCCGGCAAGGCGGGCAAGAAGCCGGTGCGGACGGCCGACTGCTCGATCTCGGCCAGCCGCGAGCGGCTGCGGCCGGAATACCACCGGCGGCTGCAGGCGCAGGGACGCCAGGCGGCGGATGCCTGGCTGCAGCAGCAGGCGGCGGCGCTTGGCCGGCACGCAGCACAGATGGCCAAGGCCGGAACGCCCTGCCGGCCGTAGAGGGGCGGCGCATCGGCCGCAGGCGCGCGCTCAGGCGCGGCCCGGCGGCGCGACGGGAATCACTCCCGCAGCCGCCAGCCGGTCAGGAAGATCCAGCGGATCGCACCCATGCAGACCAGGATCATCAGCGCCACCGCGGCCAGCGACAGGCCCACCGGCACGTCGGCAAAGCCGAAGAAGCTCCAGCGGAAGCCCGAGATCAGGTAGAGTACCGGGTTGAGCTTGGCGACCCCCTCCCAGAAGGGCGGCAGCATCGAGGCCGAGTAGAAGGCGCCGCCCAGGAACACCAGCGGCGTGATGACCATCATCGGCACGATCTGCAACTGCTCGAAATTCTTGGCCCAAAGGCCGATGATGAAGCCCAAGAGCGAGAAGGCGACGGCGGTCAGGACCAGGAAGGCCAGCATCCAGAACGGATGCGCGATATGCACGCCGGTGAACCAGAAGCTGGTCAGAAGGATCACCAGCGCGATCATCACGGCCTTGGTGGCGGCGGCGCCGACAAAGCCCAGCGTGACCTCGATCCAGCCGGTGGGCGCGACGAGGATCTCGTAGATCGTGCCGGCGAATTTCGGGAAATAGATGCCGAAACTGGCGTTGGCCACCGATTGCTGCAGCACCGTCAGCATCATCAGCCCCGGCACGATGAAGGCGCCATAGGCCACGCCCTCGACCGCCTGGATGCGCCCGCCGATGGCGGCGCCGAAGACGACGAAATACAGCACCGTCGACAGCACCGGCGACGCCAGCGACTGCCAGATCGTGCGGAAGAACCGCGCCATCTCGTGGTTGAAGACGGCACGGGCGGAACGCCAGTTCATGCGGTTTCCTCCTCGACCAGCGACATGAAGATCTCTTCGAGGCTGCTCTGCTTGGTCGAGACGTCGCGCACGGCGATGCCGCGCTCGGCCAGTTCGGCCAGCAGATGCGCGATGCCGGTGCGCTCGGCCCTCGTGTCGTAGTCATAGCCCAACTCGCGCCCGTTGGCCGAAAGCACCAGCCCGCGCCCCGCCAGTTCGGCGGGCAGAGTCGCCAGCGGTTCGTAAAGCGAGACGGTCAGGTGCTTCTTGCCGAATTCGCCCATCAGCTCGTCCTTGGACTTGACCAGCAAGAGCTCGCCCCGGTTGATGACGCCGATGCGGTCGGCCATGTCCTCGGCCTCTTCCAGGTAATGCGTGGTCAGGATGATGGTCACGCCCTCGGCGCGCAATTCGCGCACCACCTGCCACATCTCGCGGCGCAGCGTCACGTCCACGCCCGCCGTCGGCTCGTCCAGGAACAGCACCTTGGGCCGGTGCGACAGCGCCTTGGCGATCAGCACCCGGCGCTTCATGCCGCCCGACAGCTCGCGCGTCTTGGCCTCGCGCTTGTCCCACAGCGCCAGGCTGCGCAGCAATTGCTCGATATAGACCTCGTCCGGCGGCTCGCCGTAAAGCCCGCGGGTGAAGCGCACGCAGTCGAGGACGCTTTCGAAGGGCTCCAGCGCGATCTCCTGCGGGACCAGGCCGATCAGCTTGCGCGCCGCGCGCCAGTCCGTGCGGATGTCGTGGCCGCCGACGCGCACCGTGCCGCCGGTCGGCACCACCAGGCCGCAGATGATCGAGATCAGCGTGGTCTTGCCGGCGCCGTTCGGGCCGAGCAGCGCCAGGATCTCGCCTTCCTCGATCTGCAGCGAGACGTCGTTCAGCGCCACCGTGCCGCTGCCGTAGCGCTTGGAAACATGGTCGATGTCGATGATCGGACGCATCCCGTCCCCCTGTTCTGGCCCGAAGGCCCGCGAATCCGCCGGGCAGGTTGGACCGCAACCGGCCGCGGGTGCAATGGCGAAAACGCCCCTGACCTTGCGTCAGCCGTCAGGCCGGCGGCAGGCCGCCCGCTTCGGCCAGCAGCCGGTCGCTGGCGGTCTCGATCCGTGCCTCCAGAAGCTCCATCACCGCGGTCGAACGCGGGCCGGCCGGGATCGGCGGCAGGAACTCGATCACCGCGGTGCCGCCGCGGATCGGGATGCCGCGCTTGGGCCAGAACAGGCCGCAATTCACCGCGACGGGATGGATGGAGAGGCCGGTCGCGCGCTGGATCGTGCCGGCGCCGTGCTTGTAGGGCAGTTTCTGCCCCGGCCGGGTGCGGGTGCCCTCGGGATAGATGATGAGCTGGCCCAGACCCTCGGGGCGGGCGCGGGCGGCCTCGATGCCGGCGATGATCTGCTTCATCGCTTCCTTGCCGCGCGCGCGGTCGATGGGGATGCAGCCGACCTTGCGGGCGAACCAGCCCATGATCGGCACGCGCAGCACCTCGCGCTTCATCACGAAGGCGCGGCGCGGACAGGCGCGGGCCAGCGCGAGGATGTCGAGAAAGCTCTGATGCTTCGAGGCGACGATGCATTCTCCCGCGGGCGGCGTGCCGCGATATTCGATGCGCACCCCCAGGATGACCCGCGCCGCGCCCAGCATCTGGTCCAGCCACAGGCGGGCGACGCGATGCGCGCGCTCGGGATGGACCAGCACCTGCGGCAGGCCCCACAGCCCCAGCGCAAAGGTCACCAGCGCCGCGTAAAGGTAATAGACCACCGCGCGCAGCCAGTCCAAGGGCGAAGGCGGGCGCGGATGGTAGGGATTCATCAGCGCACCTCGCGCAGCATCTTCAGCGCCGCCCAGCGGGTGGCGGCAAAGCCGATCGCGGCGGCGACGGGCGGCACCAGCAGCGGCCAGAGCCAGCCCCAGCCCTGAAAGCCCAGCCCGGTCAGGAAGCTTCCCGCCTGATCCATCGAGGGCAGCGCCCAGATGGCCGCCATCCCCAGCGCCGTGCCCCCGGCCGCGCCCATGGCGGCGCGGCGGGTAAAGCGGCGCACGAAGGCGGTGGCGATGGTGATGTCGCGCGCACCGATCAGCCGCAGCACCCGGATCACCTGCCCGTTCGCGGCCAGCGCCGCCTTCGCGGCCAGCGTGATCATCGCCCCCGAGGCGGCAGCGATCAGCAGCAGCGAGACGAGCCCCAGCACCCGCAGCCGGTTCGCCGCCGAGACCAGCGGCTGGCGCCAGCGGGTATGGTCGTCCAGCACCGCGCCCGGCGCCTCGCCCTGCAGCCGCAGGCGCAGCGCGGCGGCATCGAAACCCTCGGCGGCCTCGGTGATCTCGATCAGCCGCGGCACCGGCAGGGCCTCGACCGGGACATCGGGGCCGAACCAGGGTTCCAGCAGCTTTTCCACCTCCTCATCGGGCAGCAGCTTGGCCTCGGCGATGCCCGGGGTGGTCTTCAGCGCCTCCATCACCGTCACGGTCTGCTCGTCGATCTGGTCCTCGGGGGCCGAGATGCGCACGGTGACGGTCTGCGCCAGCTCGGTCGACCAGCGTTCGGCCAGCCGGCCGGTGGCCAGCGCCAGCGCCAGCGCAAAGACCGCCAGAAAGGCCATGGCGCCGGCCGAGAACACCGTCAGCTGCGCGGTGAAGCCGGTCGGCGGCACCACGCGGTCCGTTCCCGCCGGGTCCGGCCGGGTCAGCCCCCGCCACAACGTCGCCAGGTCGAGCGATTTCAGTTCGGCTTTCTTCACAGGTCCGCCCCCGCCAGTTGCAGCCTCTTGCCCGCGATGCGCAGCACCCGCGCCTGCACCTGCTGCTTGGCGGCGCGGATCAGGTTCAGGTCATGCGTCGCGATCAGCACCGCCTTGCCCGAGCGGTTCAGCTCGATCAGCAGCTGCAGCAGCCGCATCGACATGTCCCAGTCCAGGTTGCCGGTCGGCTCGTCCGCCAGGATCAGGTCGGGCGACATGATGACGGCGCGGGCCAGCGCGGCGCGCTGCCGCTCTCCCCCCGACAGTTCCGGCGGCATGGCGCGGGCATGGCCGGACAGCTGCACCCAGGCCAGCAGGTCGCCCAGGGCCGGCATGTCCACCTGCTCGCCCGAGACCAGCAGCGGCAGGGCGATGTTCTCGGCCACCGGCAGGTGGTCGAGAAATTGCGTGTCCTGATGCACCACCCCCACCCGGCGGCGCAGCGCGGCGATGCCGTCGCGCGACAGCCCGCGCACGTCCTGGCCGAATGCCGTCATGCGCCCGGCGCTCGGCAGCAGCTCGGCATAGCAGAGCCGCAGGAAGGTGGTCTTGCCCGCACCCGAAGGGCCGGTCAGGAAATGGAAGGAACCCGGCTGTAGCGTCAGCGACATATCGGCAAGCAACGGATCGTTGCCGCTGTAGCCGAAGGACAGGTTCTGCATCTCGATCACTGGTCGTCCCTTTCTGAGCGGGCCTTTCCGAGCGGGCTGCTTGGCGCGCGGTTCGTGGCTTGATAGAACAGTCGCGCGGCGAATGCGAGACGCCCGCATGACCGAAACCGCCCCTGTCCGGAGACGAAAGACCCGCCCATGCGCCTGACCTGCCCCCGCTGCGCGGCCCAGTACGAGATCGCGGAATCCGCCATTCCCGCCTCGGGGCGCGAGGTCGAATGCTCGGCCTGCAGCCATGTCTGGCGCCAGCCGGGGCCGGGAAAATCCGCGCCGTCGCCGGCTGCTCCGGAACGCGGCCCCTACGACCCCGAGGCGCGCCCGGCGCTGAACCGGCCGCTGGACGAATCGGTGCTGGCCATCCTGCGCGAGGAAGCCGCGCGCGAACTGGGCGCCCGCCGCTCCGAGGCGCAGCCCGCCGAACCCGATCACATTCCCGCGACGCAGGCGGCCGAGGCCCCGCCCGAAGTCCCGCCTGATGTCCCGGCCGATGCAGCGCAGCCCGCCGAACCCGCGCTTTCCGGCGACGGAGAGCCGGCCGCCGGCCCGGCGATCGACTGGCCCGCCACCACCGTGACCGAAGCCCCGCTGGCCGAGCCCGCCCCCGCCCACCCGGAGGCGGAACCGCCCACCGAGACCGGTGCCGCCTCGCAGCCGGCCGCGGATCCGGTCCCGCAGCCCGAGGCCGGAGATCCGCAAGCTCTGCACCCGTCCCCTCGGCCCGAGCCGGTGTCCGCCCCGGTCGAGGACTCGTCGGCCTTTGACCAGCCCGAGCCGATCATTCCCATCCTGCCCGATGCCCAGGAACTGGCCGCGACCCTGACTCGCTCGGCGCCGTCCCTGCCCGGCGGCGCGGCCGGGGCGGCCGCCGAGGAACCGCCCGTCCTGCCGCTGCTGCGCCCCGCCGCTGCCGAAGAGACGGCACCGGCCGACACGGCCGCCGAGCCCGCCCCGCGCGAGGCGCCGGTGCCTGTGATCGTGCCGAGGCCGCGCCGCACGGGCTATGCCTCGGGCTTCGGCCTTGCCGCGATGCTGGCGCTGGGGCTGGTGGCCAGCTATGCGCTGGCCCCGCAGATCCCGGCCGACGAGGGCGGCGGGCCGCTGGCGGAATGGCGCCAACAGATCGACCGCGGCCGGCTGTGGCTGCATGACCGCATCAGGGGGGAATAGGCTGCCGAGGCCCTGCGCCCCTGACCGGGACCGGCAGGCAGGCCGCGTCGGGAAGTCCCCGCCGCGCCGGCGCGGCGCCGGCCACCCGCCGCCGCAGGCTCAGAAACTCTCCAGCAACCGGCCCAGATAGTCGCGTTCGTCGCGGGGCCGCTCGCGCTCGCCGCTGCGGCGGCGGATCTCGTCCTGCAGCTCGCGGGCCTTGCGCGAGGGATCGCCGCCCTCGGCCAGCGGGTCGCCCGAGGTGATCGAGCCGCCATCGCCCGACAGCGCCCGGCCCAGCGGATCGGTCTGCGGCCGGCGGTCATAGGGCTGCGCCAGCCCGCGCTGGCCGCGCGGATCGCCCGAGGGCCCTTCGGGACCGTTCTCCTGCCCGCCCTGCTGCGGCTCGCCATCCTGGCCCTGCTGCTGGTCCTGCGCCATCATGTCGCCAAGCGCCCGCATCCCCTCGCGCATGGACTGGATGGCCTGGGCCTGCCGCTCCATCGCCCCGCCGGCATCCCCCTCGCGCAGCGCCTGCTCGGCCTCCTCCATGGCGCGGCCGGCCTCGTCCAGCTGGCGCCGCGCCTCCTCGCCCTGCGGCGTGCCGCGGCCGGGCAGCAAGCCGCGCTGGCGGCCCAAGTCCTCGCGCAGCTCGCGCTGGCGGTCGGCAAGCTGCTGGTTGTCCTGGCTGCCCTGGCCTTCCTCGCCCTGCTGCCACTGGCCGTATTGGTCCTGCATCTGGCGCATCGCCTCGTCGGCCAGCTTCTGCTGGTCGCGCAGCGTCTCGGCCAGCCGGTCCGAGGGGCGCTGGCGCCCGCCCTCGCCGCCCTCGGATTGCGTCACCCGCAGGTTCTGCATCATGCGGTTGAACTGCTCCAGCAATTCCTGCGCCTCGGCCATGCGGCCCTCGTTCATCAGGCGCTGGATCTCGTCCATCATCTGCTGGATCTGGTCACCGGTGATCTGCTGGCGGTTCTGGGGCGAGCGGTCGAAACGCTCGGAAGGGTCCTGCCCCTGCTGCTGCGCCAACATGTCCAGATAATCGTCGGTGGCCTGCTTCAGCTCGTCCATCAGGCGCTGGATCTCGTCGGGGCTGGCACCGTTGCGGATCGCCTCGGAAAGCCGCTCCTGCGCCTGGCTCATCCGCTCCAGCGCATCGGCCAGTCCGCCATCCTCCAGCGCCACGGCCGCGTCCCAGAGCAGCTGCGCCAGCTTGTTGCGCGCCTCTTCGGTCAGATTGCCGGATTCCAGCGCGCCGACGGCGCCCTGCAATCCCTGGTAAAGCTCGGCATCCATGAAGCCCTCGGGCTGCCAGCTGGCGGCGCGCAGCACCTGGGCGCTGCGGCCGGCATTGCCGCGCGACCAAAGCAGGTCGCGCCGCACCTCGATCAGCGCCGCCGCCAAGGGGTCGAAGAAGCGCCGCCCCGGCAGCACCATGCGCATCGGGGCCGAGGCGCCCTGCTGCCCGATGCCGTCCTCCACCTTCAGCGAGACGGTCACCGGCAGGTTGGCCCAGGGGTGGCGCGACAGATCGCCCACCAGCCGGCCGCGGATCTCCTTGCGGCTGCCGGTCGCGGGCAGCGGCAGATCCAGCGCCACAGCCTCGCGCGGCTCGGGGTCGGGGGCAAGGCCGAAGCGCCGGTCGACCGCATCCAGGTCCAGCGCGATCACCGCCTGCCCGGCCGCGATGCCGTTGTCGTCGCTGGCGGTGAATTCCTGCACCAGCCGGCCGTCGGCGCGCCGCTCGGGCGCCTTGCCGGGCGCGACGGCCGGCGCCGCATCGGGCAGCACGGTCACGTCGAATCGCCGCCCCGCGACCTCGATCACTCCGTCGCGCTCGGCCATGAATTCCGGCGCCGAGGGCTCGCCGCCCGGCAGCGCGGCGCCGATATCCTGCGCGATTTCGGCGCCCTCGCCGTAAAGCCGGAAGCTCAGCTTCGAGCCCTTGGGCAATTCCAGCCGCTGCCCCTCGGGCAAGGCGTTGAGGTAAAGCGTCGGGCGGCGGGTATAGGCGGGGGGCTCGGCCCAGCCCTCCCAGGACGGACCGGCCTCGGCCCCCGGACGCGCCTCGGGGGCGGGGCGGAAGGTCGCACCCAGCGCGGCGATACCCTGCCCCAGCTGCCCGGGCGGCGCGAAGATCAGCGCCATGACCAGCGCCACCAGGCCGACCAGCCGCAGCGCGACCGGATCGCGCCAGCGCAGCCGCGCATCCGGCGCAACCGGGCGCGCGGCCAAGGCGGCGGCCTGCATCCGCGCCAGATGCGCGCGCCACAGCGCGTCCGCACCCTCGTCCCCGGCCCCCACCGCGACCCGGTCGCGCAGCGCCGAAAGCGGCCGCCCCGGCAGGGCCAGGTCCACCCGTTCCCGCGCCGCCTCGGCCGAAGGCCGGCGGAAGCGCCGCAGCCCCCAGCCCGCAGCCAGCAGGGCCGCCAGCGCCGCCAGACCCATCAGCCAGATCAGCGCCCGCGAGGAGAAAAGATCGGTCGCGCCGAAGGCCAGCGCCGCCAGCACCAGCGCCAGCAACACGCCCAAAGGCCAGAAGGCCGCGGCCAGCGCCTCCCACCACATGCCGGCGCGGGTCAGCCCGACCGCCCAGCCGATACGGCGCGGTTCAGCCATGGCCGCTTCTTTCTTGGACAAATATCCCACGGGGGCCCGGGGGTGTGAAACCCCCGGCCGCAGCGGCGCGGGAATGAGCGATCAGAGCCATTCCGGGATGGTATCGCGTCCCAGCATTTCCTCAAGCGTCGGCCGCGCCCGAATGACGGCGAATTGATCGCCGCTGACCAGAACCTCGGGCACCAGCGGCCGGGAATTGTATTCCGAGGCCATCACCGCCCCATAGGCCCCGGCCGAGCGCAGCGCCACCAGGTCGCCCGGACCCAGCGCCGGCAGCTCGACCGCCTTCTGGAAGGTGTCGCCGGTCTCGCAGACCGGGCCGACCACGTCATGCGGCGCGACCGCGGCCCCCGGCGCCGCCTCGCGCACCGGGACGATGTCGTGATGCGCCGAATACATCGCCGGCCGGATCAGGTCGTTCATGGCCGCGTCGAGGATCAGGAAATCCCGCCCCTCGCCCTGTTTCAGATAGATCACCGAGGACAGCAGGATGCCCGCATTGCCGGCGATGTTGCGGCCGGGCTCGATCTCGATCTCGCAGCCCAGATCGCCCACGGCATCGCGGATCACCTGGCCGTATTCGATCGGCAGGGGCGGCGCGTTGTTGTCGCGCCGGTATGGGATGCCCAGGCCGCCGCCCATGTCGAGCCGGGTGATCGCATGCCCGTCGGCGCGCAGCGCGCGGGTCAGCTCGGCCATCTTGGCATAGGCCTGGCGATAGGGCTCCAGGTCGGTCAGCTGGCTGCCGATATGCATGTCGATGCCGACAACCTTGATCCCGGGCAGGCGCGCGGCATGCGCATAGACCTCGCGCGCGCGGGCGATGGGAATGCCGAACTTGTTCTCGGACTTGCCGGTGGCGATCTTCTCATGCGTCCTGGCATCGACATCCGGGTTCACCCGCACGGCGACCGGCGCCTCGACCCCCATCGAGGCCGCGACGCGCGACAAAAGCTCCAGTTCCGGCTCGGATTCGACGTTGAACTGGCGGATGCCGCCCGCCAGCGCCATGCGCATCTCGGATTCAAGCTTGCCGACGCCGGAAAACACGATCCGCTCGCCCGGCACGCCCGCCGCCCTGGCGCGCGCATATTCCCCGGCCGAGACGATATCCATGCCCGCGCCCAGATCGCCCAGAAGCTTCAGCACGGCGATGTTCGAATTCGCCTTGACCGCGAAGCAGACCAGATGGTCGCACCACGCCAGCGCCTGCTGGAACAGCCTGAAATGCCGGGTCAGCGTGGCGGCGGAATAGACATAGACCGGCGTGCCGACCTCGGCCGCGATGCGGGTCAGGGGCACGTCCTCGGCATGCAGCCAGCCGTCGACATAGTTGAAATGGTCCATCAGGTGATCCTGCGAGAGCGGATGAACAGATAAAGCGGCAGCGCAAAGCCGATCCCCAGCGCCAGCCCCGGAAGCGTCAGAAGCGCCGCCCAGTTGCGGCGCAGCATGGTCTCGATCAGGCACCACAGCGCCAGCGCCGCCTGCGCCACCAGTTCGGTCGCCCGGGCGCCCTGCCAGAGCGCCTCGCCCCGCCACAGCGCCACGGCGGCGCCAAGCAGCGCCAGCCCCGCCCAGACCAGCCGCAGCGGCGTCAGCTCAGAGCTTCGAGACGACACCGATCTGCGCCTCTCCGCTGATCTGCAAGCCGGATTCGGCGACAGGGCCGGGCCGGGTCGGCGGGCCATCGACGCCGCAGGCGGCCAGCGTCGCCAGCATCAGCGCGAACAGCGCCAGAAGCAGGTGCTGCGTCATGCGGTTTCCCCCAGCTTCTCTTTCCAGCGCGCGATCTGGGCGCGGACCTGCGCCGGCGCGGTGCCGCCGTAGCTGGTGCGCGAGGCGACAGAATTATGCACGCCCAGCACGTTGTAGACGTCTTCGGTGATCGCCGGGTTGACCGATTGCATCTGCTCCAGCGTCAGCTCGGGCAGGTCCACGCCCTGCTTCTCGGCCATGGCGACCAGCGCGCCGGTGACGTGATGGGCGTCGCGGAACGGCAGCCCGGCCTCGCGCACCAGCCAGTCGGCCAGGTCCGTCGCGGTGGAAAAGCCCGAGCCCGCCGCCGCCTCCAGCCGCTCGCGGTTCGCCGTCAGGTCCGACAGCATCCCGGTCATCGCGGCCAGCGCCAGCATCAGGTTGTCGCTCGCGTCGAAGACCTGCTCCTTGTCCTCCTGCATGTCCTTGGAATAGGCGAGCGGCAGCCCCTTCATCACCACGAAGAGCGCCACGGCAGCGCCAAGGATGCGGCCGATCTTGGCCCGGATCAGCTCGGCCGCGTCGGGGTTCTTCTTCTGCGGCATGATCGACGAGCCGGTCGAGAAGCGGTCCGACATGGTGACGAAGCGGAACTGGGCCGAGGACCAGATCACCAGCTCCTCGGCCAGCCGCGACAGGTGGACGGCGCAGATCGCCGCCGAGGACAGGTATTCCAGCGCGAAATCCCGGTCGCTGACCGCATCGAGGCTGTTCGCCATCGGCCGGTCGAAGCCCAGCGCCTGCGCGGTCGCCTCGCGGTCGATGGGAAAGCCCGTCCCGGCCAGCGCGGCGGCGCCCAGCGGCGATTCGTTCATCCGCCGGCGCGCGTCCTGAAAGCGCGACAGGTCGCGGCCGAACATCTCGACATAGGCCATCATGTGATGGCCCCAGGTCACCGGCTGCGCGGTCTGCAGATGGGTGAAGCCCGGCATGACCCAATCCGCGCCCTTTTCCGCCTGCGACAAAGTGGCGCGGATCAGCGCGTCCAGCCCCTGGATCGCCGCGTCGCATTGGTCGCGCACCCACAGCCGGAAATCGGTCGCCACCTGATCGTTCCTCGACCGCGCCGTGTGCAGCCGCCCCGCCGGCTCGCCGATCAGCTCCTTCAGCCGCGATTCCACGTTCATGTGGATGTCTTCCAGCGCGGTCGAGAACGGGAAGCCGCCCGCCTCGATCTCTGACAAGACCGTGAGCAGCCCTTCCCCGATCGCCTCGGCATCGCTAGTGCTGATGATGCCCTGCGCGGCCAGCATCGCCGCATGGGCGCGGCTGCCCCGGATGTCCTGGGCATAGAGCCGCTGGTCGAAGCCGATCGAGGCGTTGATCGCCTCCATGATCGCGTCCGGGCCTGCGGCGAAACGTCCGCCCCACATCTGGTTGGCGGTGCTGGCGGGCTGCTCGGTCATGACTTGTCCTTCGGGGGGTGGAATGCGTTGGCTGGTTCTTTATACGGCGATGATCCTTGGTGCAAATGCCGGTTACGCGGGGGAAATCGACTGGCAGGCCGCGCATGACGGCGGGCTGGCGAAGCTGCAGCAGACCGACCCGACCCCGGTGCCGGCAACCGAATTCACCGATCCCGAGGGCGGCACGCACAGCCTGACCGACTGGAGGGGCAAGGTGGTGCTGTTGAACTTCTGGGCGACCTGGTGCGCGCCCTGCCGCGAGGAGATGCCCTCGCTGGACGCCTTGCAGGCCGAGATGGGCGGCGAGGATTTCGAGGTGGTCGCCATCGCCGCCGGCCACAACCCGCCCCCGGCGGTGAGGAAGTTCCTGGACGAGGAGAACATCGCCAACCTGCCCGTGCGGCTGGACCCGCGCCAGCAACTCGCGCGCGAGATGGGCGTGATGGGCATGCCGGTGACGGTGCTGATCGACCGCGACGGCAACGAGATCGCCCGGCTGATCGGCGGCGCCGACTGGTCCTCGGACACGGCCAAGGCGCTTATCCGGCAGGCGACAGCGCCCTGACGCGGTCATGGGCGGGACAGTGGACCATATGGTCGTTGACCAGCCCGCAGGCCTGCATGAAAGCATAGGTGATCACCGGCCCGCAGAAGGTGAAACCGCGCTTTTTCAGGGCCTTGGCCATGGCTTCCGATTCCGGGGTCTTGGCCGGGACCTCGGCCATGCTGGCGAAACGGTTCTGCACCGGACGCCCGCCCACGAAGGACCAGATGAAGGGCGAGAACCCCTCGGAACTCTCGATGTCCAGAAAAAGCCGGGCGCCCTTGACGGTGGCCTCGATCTTGCCGCGATGGCGGATGATGCCGGGGTTCTTCAGCGCCGATTCGACCTCGGCCTCGCCCCAGCGGGCGACGCGCTCGGGATCGAAGCCCTCGAAGGTCTCGCGGAAGGCGTCGCGCTTGCGCAGGATGGTGATCCAGCTCAGCCCCGCCTGGAAGCCGTCCAGCACCAGCTTTTCCCAAAGCGCGCGCGCATCGTATTCCGGCACCCCCCATTCATGGTCATGATAGGCGACGTAAAGCGGGTCGGAGCCGCACCAGGCACAGCGTTCGGTCATGTCGGGCAAGGATCCGTTAACCTTGAGTCGAGAAATCGGGACCAGTTTACGCGATCTTAGGAGATGATCGCCAGACTTCCGTCGATGACAGGAGTCTTGGCATGACCGACAATATTGATTCGCAAAAGGAAATGGGTTCTCCGCTGGATTTCGCCGTCGATCAGCAGTCGCGGGTGACGATGGCGACGGTGCGGCGGGCGGTCTCGCGCGGCGATGCCGTCCTGGCCTATCAGCCGGTGGTGCAAGCGGAACGCCCCGACCATGCGGCCTTCCACGAGGGGCTGATCCGAATCATCGATGAAACCGGGCGAATCGTGCCGCTGCGGGACTTCCTGCCGCTGGCCGAAACCACCGAGCTGGGCCGCCAGATCGACTGCCTGTCGCTGTCCCTGGGCCTGAAATCGCTGGCCGAGGAACCCTCGCTGCGGCTGTCGATCAACATGTCGGCGCGCTCGATCGGCTATCCGGCCTGGCTGCGCACGCTGCGCGAGGGCATCGCCGGCGACGACAGCATCGGCGAGCGGCTGATCCTGGAAATCACCGAAAGCTCGGCCATGGGCATGCCGGAGCTGGTCGGGCGATTCATGCATGAGTTGCAGGCCCAGGGCGTCAGTTTCGCCCTGGACGATTTCGGCGCCGGCTACACCTCGTTCCGCTATCTGCGCGATTTCTGCTTCGACATGATCAAGATCGACGGCCAGTTCATCCGCGACATCGCCGAGCAGCGCGACAACCAGGTCCTGGCCCGGGCGCTGCAATCCATCGCGCACCATTTCGACATGTTCACCGTCGCGGAATCGGTCGAGACGGCGGATGACGCCGCCTTCCTGATCGACATGGGCATCGACTGCCTGCAAGGCTATTACTTCGGCGCGCCGACCATCGTGCCGCCGTGGAGGTCCCCCAGCTCTGCCGCCCAGCGCAGCTGAGCGCGATTCGCCTTATGGTAGAAATGCTCCGGCCATATCCGCGGCCGCCCGACCCGCTTTCATCGTCGCATCCATGCCGCCGGGACCGGGGGAAGGCCCTGCCCCGGCCAGCCTGCGCAGGGCGGCCGCGCAAGCCGGCCGGATGCGGCGTTTCCGCGCCGGACCTGCCGCCAAGTCCGCTTGACCTCGGGTAACGAAACGGCAAACGTCGGCATGCACCGATCGTCTCGGCATCAGGAGGGAACCTGTCATGACCAAAGCCGTAATCGTTTCTGCCGCGCGCACCCCCGTCGGCAGTTTTCTGGGATCCTATGCGAACCTGCCCGCGCATGACCTTGGCGCCATCGTCCTGAAGGCCATCGTCGAGCGCGCCGGCATCGATCCTTCCGAAGTGTCCGAAACCATCCTCGGCCAGGTCCTGACCGCCGGCCAGGGCCAGAACCCGGGCCGTCAGGCCCATATCAAGGCCGGCTATCCGCAGGGTTCCGCCGCCTGGGTGCTGAACCAGGTCTGCGGCTCGGGCCTGCGCTCGGTCGCGCTGGCGGCGCAGCAGGTGCTCTTGGGCGACGCCACCGTGGTCGCGGCGGGCGGCCAGGAATCGATGTCGCTGGCGCCCCATGCCGCCTATATCCGCTCGGGGCAGAAGATGGGCGACATGAAGATGCTCGACACCATGATCAAGGACGGGCTCTGGGACGCCTTCCACGACTACCACATGGGCACCACGGCCGAGAACGTCGCCTCGAAATGGGGCATCACCCGCGCCGAGCAGGACGAGTTTGCCGTCGCCTCGCAGAACAAGGCCGAAGCGGCGCAGAAGGCCGGGAAGTTCGCCGATGAGATCGTGCCGGTGACGATCAAGACCCGCAAGGGCGAGACGGTGGTCGATGCCGACGAATACATCCGCCACGGTGCCACGCTGGAGGCGATGGAGAAGCTGCGCCCCGCCTTCAGCAAGGAGGGCACGGTGACCGCCGGCAACGCCTCGGGCCTGAATGACGGCGCCGCCGCCGTGCTGGTGATGACCGAGGACGAGGCCGCCCGCCGCGGCCTGACGCCGCTGGCGCGCATCGCCTCCTATGCGACGGCCGGCGTCGATCCGCAGATCATGGGCACCGGCCCGATCCCGGCCAGCCGCAGGGCGCTGGAGCGGGCCGGCTGGTCGGTCGGCGACCTGGACCTGGTCGAGGCGAACGAGGCCTTTGCCGCCCAGGCCATCGCCGTCAACCGCGACATGGGCTGGGATCCGGCCATCGTCAACGTCAACGGCGGCGCCATCGCCATCGGCCACCCGATCGGCGCCTCGGGCGCGCGCATCCTGAACACGCTGCTGTTCGAGATGCAGCGCCGCGACGCCAAGAAGGGTCTGGCGACGCTGTGCATCGGCGGCGGCATGGGCGTCGCCCTTTGCCTGGAACGTCCCTGATCGAAAAAGGCGCGCGCAACTATCTTGCGCGCGCCGGCCGGGTTCGGTAACACAATTTCAAGACCATTTTCAAAGGGGGACGAGAAATGGCAAAAGTGGCCCTTGTGACCGGCGGGTCGCGCGGCATCGGCGCGGCGATCTCGAAGGCGCTGAAGGAGGCGGGCTATACGGTCGCCGCGAATTACGCCGGCAATGACGATGCCGCCCGCGCCTTTACCGAGGAGACCGGCATCAAGACTTATAAATGGTCGGTGGCGGATTATGACGCCTGTGCGGCGGGCATCAAGCAGGTCGAGGAGGAGCTGGGCCCCATCGCCGTGCTGGTCAACAATGCCGGCATCACCCGCGACGCGATGTTCCACAAGATGACCCCCCAGCAGTGGAAGGAGGTCATCGACACCAACCTGACCGGTCTCTTCAACATGACCCATCCGGTCTGGTCGGGCATGCGCGACCGCAAGTTCGGCCGCATCATCAACATCAGCTCGATCAACGGCCAGAAGGGGCAGGCCGGCCAGGCGAATTATTCGGCGGCCAAGGCGGGCGACCTGGGCTTCACCAAGGCCCTGGCCCAGGAGGGCGCGCGCGCCGGCATCACCGTGAACGCGATCTGCCCGGGCTATATCGGCACCGAGATGGTCCGCGCCATCGACGAGAAGGTGCTGAACGAGCGCATCATCCCCCAGATCCCGGTCGGACGCTTGGGCGAACCCGAAGAGATCGCGCGCTGCGTCACCTTCCTGGCCTCGGACGAGGCCGGCTTCATCACCGGCTCGACCATCAGCGCGAACGGCGGCCAGTTCTTCGTCTGACCCCTTGGCCGGACAGGCTGCGAAATGGCAACGGCCCGCGAGATCTCGCGGGCCGTTTCTCATTCCATGGTCAGGGCCGCGGGCGGGACCGGGCCCGCCCGTGTCACAGGTCAATGCGACAGGCGTGTGATCTCTTCCTTGAGGCGAAGTTTTTCCTTCTTCATCTGGGCGATGGTGAGGTCATCCATGCCGGGGCTGCGATGCGCGGCCTCGATGGCGTTCGAAAGTGACTGATGTTTGCGGCGAAGCTCCTGAACATGGGATTCAACCGACATGTCGTCCTCCTCTTGGATTGATCGAACCAAGGGATTGCAGCACAGAATCGTCACATTGTCACCGAAAATTCGGCCCCTCGAGCGAAAGTGCCGCACCCCCGCGCAAAACCGCCTGCGCGGCCTCGGTCAGGTCCTCCTGATCGCCCGCATGTGACGGTTTCGCATGCATGACGAAGGGCGTGAGCAGGCGCAGCGGCGCCCGCGCGCCCTTGCGGGCAGAGACGATGATCCGCCCCGCCTCGCGCCCCGCGCGCGCCGCCACCGGCAGGATCGCGATCGCCCCGGCCGGGCCGGAAAGCGCCGCCAGAATCGCCGCCAGCCGATCGGCGCGCTGGATCAGCGTCAGCCGGCCGCCCGGCCGCAGCCGGCGCAGCCCGGCCTCGACCCATTGCGGCAGCGGAGTCGCCTCGTGCCGGGCGCGGCCGCGACCGGCATCCGGCGCCGGCGGGCCGCCGGTGAAATAGGGCGGATTGGCGATGACATGGTCGAAGCTCCGGCCGCGCAGCTCGGCGGGCATCCGGGCAAGGTCGCCCTGATACAGTTCCGCCGGGATGGCATTGGCCGCGGCATTGCGTCGCGCCAGTTCGGCATAGGCGGGCTGCAGCTCCAGCCCCGCCAGGTGCAGTCCCGGCACCCGCGCGCCAAGGCAAAGCAGCGCCACCCCGGCCCCGCAGCCCAGTTCCAGCACGCTGTCGCCGGCCCGCGCCGGGCAGGCGGCGGCCAGCATCACCGCATCGGCCCCGGCGCGATAGCCGCGCGCGGGCTGAAGGATGCGCAGCCGGCCGCCGAGGAAGCCGTCCTCGCGCAGCTCAGTCATGGTGGATGCGATTGTCCCGCAGGATGGCGCGCGCCATGAACAGGTCGCGATCCGCGACCATCAGCCGCCGCGGCAGGATGCCCAGCGAACCCTCGAGCACGCTCATGTGCTGGTCCAGCGGAAAGGACTGGATGCCCTCGGCCGCCAGCAGGTCGGCGGCGCGGGTGATGAGAAGCGGGTCGGTGGTGCGCAGAAGCTCTTTCATGACACGGGAAAGTTACGCGGCTGTTGCGCATGTGTCCATGGCATGGCAATGGCTTGCGGCGAAAGGGGATCGCTGATGGGCATGAACGAAAACGTCTCCAAGCCGCTCGACCGGCTTTCGGCCGAACTTGCCGGGGATATGGACCGGGTCAACGCACTGATCCGCGAACGCATGGCCAGCCGCCACGCCCCCCGCATTCCCGAGGTCACCGCGCATCTGGTCGAGGCCGGCGGCAAGCGGCTGCGGCCGATGCTGGTGCTGGCCGCCGCGCGGCTTTGCGGCTATGCGGGCGAAAGCCATGTCCTGCTGGCCGCCGCGGTCGAGTTCATCCATACCGCGACGCTCTTGCATGACGACGTGGTCGACGAAAGCCAGCAGCGCCGCGGCCGGCCGACGGCGAACCTGCTGTGGGACAACAAGTCCAGCGTGCTGGTCGGCGATTATCTGTTCGCGCGCAGCTTCCAGCTGATGGCGGACACGGAAAGCATGCAGGTCATGCGCATCCTGGCCAATGCCAGCGCCACCATCGCCGAGGGCGAGGTTCTGCAGCTGACCGCCGCGCAGGACATCGCCACGACCGAGGATACCTATATCCAGATCGTGCGCGGCAAGACGGCGGCGCTGTTCTCGGCCGCGACCGAGGCGGGCGCGGTGGTCGCCGGCGCCGAGCCGGCGGTGCAGCGGGCGCTGTTCGATTACGGCGACGCGCTGGGAATCGCCTTCCAGATCGTGGACGACCTTCTGGATTACGGCGGCTCGACCACCGTGATCGGCAAGAATGTCGGCGACGATTTCCGCGAGCGCAAGCTGACCCTGCCGGTGATCAAGGCCATTGCCCGCGCCGATGCCGAGGAACGCGCCTTCTGGGAGCGCACCATCGGCCAGGGCCGGCAGGAGGAATCCGACCTGGCTGCCGCCCTGGAGATCCTGCGCCGCCGCGAGGCGCTGGAGGCCGCACGCGCCGACGCCATCGCCTGGGCGGGCCGCGCCAAGGCGGCCCTGCAGACCGCCCCCGACCAGCCCCTGCGCAGGATCCTGGCGGATCTGGCGGATTTCGTGGTCTCGCGCCTGGCCTGACCGCCGGACGCCGCGCAACGAAAAAGCCCGGCTCGCGCCGGGCTTTTCCTTGGCCTGAAGCCCTGCCTCAGCTGTTATAGGCGCTTTCGCCATGGGTGGTGACGTCGAGGCCCTGCCGCTCGTCATTGTCCGAGACGCGCAGGCCGACCACCGCCTTGACGATCATCAGCGCGATGAACGAGACCACCGCCGACCAGACCACCGCCACGATCACGCCCAGCGTCTGCGTCATCAGCTGGCCGGCGATGTCGTAGCCGGCCACGACCGATTCGGTGGCATAGTCGTAGATGCCCGAGCCGCCCAGCGACGGCGCCGCGAAGACCCCGGTCAGGATGGCGCCGACGATGCCGCCGATGCCGTGGATGCCGAACACGTCCAGGCTTTCGTCCACGCCCAGCTTCGCCTTCAGGCTGACCACGAACCACATGCACAGGAAGCCGGCGGCCAGGCCGATGACGATGGCACCCATCGGGCCCACGAAACCGGCGGCGGGCGTGATGCCGACAAGCCCGGCAATGGCGCCCGAGATGCCGCCCAGAAGCGAGGGATGGCCGCGGAACAGCCATTCGCCGAAGGCCCAGGCCAGCGCCGCGGCCGAGGTGGCGACGGTGGTGTTCAGGATCGCCATGGCGGCGGTGCCGGTGGCCTCCATGTTCGAGCCGGCGTTGAAGCCGAACCAGCCGATCCACAGCAGGCAGCCGCCGAGGAAGGTGAAGGGCAGGTTGTGCGGCGCCATCAGCTCCTTGCCGTAGCCGAGGCGCGGGCCGACGACCAGCGCGGCGACCAGGCCGGCGACGCCGGCGTTGATATGGATGACCGTGCCGCCGGCAAAGTCCAGATCGCCATGGCCGAACAGGAAGCCCCCGGGCGCGTCAAAGGCCGAGGGCCCGCCCCACCACCAGACCATATGCGCCATCGGCAGGTAGGAGAAGAAGAACCAGATCACCACGAAGGCCAGCATGGCCTGGAACTTCATCCGCTCGACCGTGGCGCCGACGATCAGCGCCGGCGCGATGCAGGCGAAGGCCATCTGGAAGATGATGAAGACATATTCCGGCACATAGACATTGGTGGTGAAGGTCTCGGCCAGCGACGAGCTGTCCACCCCCGCCAGGAACGCCTTGGAGAAGCCGCCGATGAAGGGCGTGAGCCAGTTCGCCTCCTCGGCCGAGCCGGCGCCGGTGAAGGCCAGCGAATAGCCGAAGCAGACCCAGAGGATCGACATGATGCAGAAGACGGTGAAGACCTGCATCAGCACGGACAGCATGTTCCTGGCGCGCACCAGCCCGCCATAGAACAGCGCCAGCCCCGGGATGGACATGGCCATGACCAGGATGGCCGAAATCATCATCCAGGTCGTGTCGCCCTTGTCCACGATGGGCGCGACCGCCTCGACGACGGCTTCGACGGCGGCGGCGGGGCTTTCGGCATCCTGCGCCAGGGCCGGCACCGCCAGCCCGATCAGCGGGAGGGCGAGCGCCGGGATCATGGGTTTGATCGCGGTAGGTCTCATCATGTTTCCTGCACCTTCTTTCTGCGTTGCAGCAGTTCCATGTCCCGGCCAGAAAACCCGTCGCCCGCGGCCGGGCACAAGGTTTGTGCAGCTTTCGGCCGAGCCCGCGCCTCGTCTGCCCGGAAAAAGGGCAGCCTTGCCGGGCTTTGCGCCATGACGGGGCAGTTCACTGATAGGTCAACTCGGTTCTCAAGCCCCGGGCTTTGCTGTATGTTGCGCGCCAACGGGCCGGAGCACTCGGCCGGGCAGGAAAGCAGGCATGAAGAAACCGACCGGCACAGGCCGCATTGTCGCGGACAAGCGCAATTTCGACCAAGCCCCTCAGAAAAGGCAGAAACAATCCGGCGGATCCTCGGGCAAGCCGCCGCGGAAGCCGCGGCGCGGCAATGTCGTCACGCGGGGAATCGCCGGAATCGTCTTGCTGGTCTGGCGGGTGATCTGGGGCTCGGTCTGGCGGCTGGGGCTGACCGTGGCGCTGATTCTCTTTGCCGCCAGCTTCTATTACTACACGACGCTGCCCGAACCTTCGGCGCTTTTCGACGGCCGTGCCCGCGGTTCGGTCACCATGCTGGACACCGAGGGGCGGGTCTTCGCCTGGCGTGGCGAAACTTTCGGCATGGTCAGCGCCGACAAGATCGCCCCGGTGCTGAAGAATGCGGTGGTCGCGACCGAGGACAAGCGATTCTATCGCCACCTCGGCGTGGATCCGCAGGGCATCGCCAGCGCCATCCGGATCAACCTGTCCCAGGGCCGCGGCCCGCTGGAGGGCAATGGCGGCTCGACCATCACCCAGCAGGTCGCGAAACTGCTGTGCCTGGGCGAAAGCTTCGACCCGATCCGCTGGAAATCCGAGGCCGAGTTCGAGGCGGAATGCCGCAAGTCCTCGATCTGGCGCAAGGTCAAGGAAGTGCCCTATGCGCTGGCGATGGAGTTCAAATACTCCAAGCAGGACATCCTCAACATCTACATGAACCGCTCCTATCTGGGCGCGGGGGCGCGCGGCTTCGAGGCGGCGGCGCAACGCTATTTCGACAAGTCGGCCGCCGAGGTGAACGCCGCCGAGGCGGCGATGCTGGCCGGGCTGCTCAAGGCGCCCAGCTATTTCGCGCCGACCTCGAACCTGCAGCGGGCGCAGGACCGGGCCTCGGTCATCCTGGGGCTGATGCACGACCAGGGCTATCTGGACGACAAGCAGTTCGCCGAGGCCAAGGCGCAGCCGGCGGCGCTGTCCAAGGCGGCGGCGGCGCGGGCCGGCGGCTATTTCGCCGATTGGGTGATGGAATCCGGCCCCGGCTTCCTGACCAGCGAGACGACCGAGGACGTCACCATCACCACCACCTTCGACCAGCGGGTGCAGCGGGCCGCCGAACGCGCGCTGAAGCGTATCTTCGACGAGAAGGTCGCGCCCGGCTCCAAGGCGCAGGCGGCCGTGGTGGTGATGTCGCCCGACGGCGCGGTCCGGGCGATGATCGGCGGGCGCGACAATACCGCGACCGGCACTTTCAACCGGGCGACGCAGGCCAAGCGGCAGACCGGCTCGAGCTTCAAGCCCTTCGTCTATGCCGCGGCGCTGGACCAGGGCTACAGCCCCAACGACACGGTTCTGGACGCGCCGCTGACCATCAACGTGCGCGGCTCGGGTCCCTGGTCGCCGCAGAACTATACCCGCCGCTATCTGGGCGAGGTGACGCTGACCCGGGCGCTGTCGCAATCGCTGAACACCGCCACGATCCGCCTGCAAGAGATCGCCGGCCGCGACGCCGTGCGCCGGGTCGCGCAGGATTTCGGCTTTGCCAACGACCTGGCCAGCGGCCCCTCGCTGGGGCTGGGCGTGTCGGAATCGACGCTGCTGGCGATGACCGGCGCCTATGCCGGCATCCGCAACGGCGGCACCGCGGTCAGCCCCTATGGCCTGGTCGAGCTGCGCATCAAGGGCGACGACCAGGCGCTGATCGGCCAGGCCGGCGGCATGGGCCAGCGGGTGATCTCGCAAAAGGCGGCCGGAGAGCTGATCGGCATGATGCAGCAGGTGATCGAGCGCGGCACCGGCACCCGCGCCAAGCTGCCGGGCCGTCCGGCGGCGGGCAAGACCGGCACCACCTCCAGCTATCGCGATGCCTGGTTCATCGGCTTCACCGGGCAATATGTCACCGGTGTCTGGATGGGCTATGACGACAACACGCCGCTCAAGGGCGTGACCGGCGGCGGGCTGCCGGCCGAGATCTGGCAGGCGGTGATGGCCGAGATCCATGACGGCCTGCCGGTCGAGCCGCTGGGCAATTTCGCCTTCGATCCCGACAGCGCCGTGCCGCAGGTGGTCAGCACCGGCGGCGACGGCGCGGCGGATCCGCTGGCCGCGGCGCTGTCCGAGGCGCTCGGCCAGCCCTCGCCTCAGGGACAGGCGCAGGCGCCCGCCGAGGGGCAAGCCCTGCCCGATCCCGGCGTGCAGACCCCCGGCGGCCCGCCGACCTTCCCGGCCGAGACCGTGACCAGCGGCCCCGAGGCCGAGATGCCGGTGCCCGGCGCCGATGGCGGCACCGAGGACGCGCTGACCCAGGCGTTGCGCGGCATCGAAGGGGTCTATCAGCAGTAATGGCAAAAGGCCGGTCCCGCGGGGCCGGCCTTCCCTTTTCCGCAGGACGGATGTTTCAGCCCGCCTGCCGCAAATCCGCCGCCAGCGCCGCCAGATCGCCCTTGCGCCGCGCCAGCATCGCCCCGATCTCGGCCCGTTCCGAGGCGAGCATGTTCACCCCCTCGATGATGATGTTGAAATAGCGGCTTTTCCCGGACTTGTCCGAGACATGCCACTCGACTTCCATCGGGCTGCGGCCCTTGAGATAGGCGACCGAGGTCACGGCATAGAAGGATTTCACCGGCCGGGCGCCCGTCACCTCGATCTTGGAGCCGATGAACTCGCGGAAGCGCTTGCCGTATTTGCGGCCGATATAACCTTGGAAAGCCTGCCTGTAATCGGCGAATTCGGCGGCGCCGGCCTGCCGTGCCGCCGGACCCAGCGCCGAGCGGGCGATGATCTCGACATCCGCATAGCGCGCGAAGATCGCTTCGAAGGCGCGATACATCTGTGCCGGCGGCTGGCCGGAATTGATCACGGCATAGACCTCGTCCAGCGAGGTCTGGATCAGCGCCCGGGCCTCGTTCGTGTCCAGCGCCCAGGCCGGAGTGGCCGCCAGCGCCAGCCCGGCGCCGACCAGGCCCAGGAAGCCCCGGCGATCCGGCTGGCGGATCTCATTCGGCATAAGGGTCAATGTGCTCTCCTTCCTCGCCAAGCTCGTGGCGGCGATGCTGCAACCAGATCAGCCGCGTCTGGGCATAACTATCGGCGCTTTCGTGCAGGATGGAATCGACGGAATCGCCAAAACGGCCCCGTTCACCGGCTTTTGAGGCGACCCGTGCCCCCATGCCGATCAGATACTGGTCGCGGTTCAGCCAGCCGCGCATCGGGTCAAGCACCAGATCGACCACCCGCCCGGCCGCGTCGCGCGTCGTCGAGGGCCCGATCAGCGGCAGCTCCAGATAGGCCCCCTCGCCCAACCCCCAGACGGCCAGCGTCTCGCCGAAATCCGTGTCTTCCTCGGGCAAGGCGAAATCCTTGCCCGCCGGGTCCAGGAAGCCGGCCAGCCCCAGCGTCGAATTCACCAGAAAGCGAAAGCTCGTCCGCACCGCCGGCGCCGGCCTGCCTTGCAGAAGGTGGTTCGCCGCCTTGCCGGGCAGCGCGAGGTTCGACCCGAAATTCCCAACGGCCTCAAGGGCATGGCTGCCCAATCCGTCGTCGCCTTCGCCCGCCATGCCCGCGCCCAGCGGCTTGACCACCCGCGCATCGAGCCCGCGGTTGAAGGCATGGATCTTGCGGTTCATCGGCTCATAGGGATCGTTGATGCCCTCGGCACCGCGATCCGCAGAACAGGCCGCCAGAATCGCGGTGACGAAAAGAAGCATTGAAAAATTCCGCGCGGGCAAGCTTTTGGTAACCTTCCGTGGCTATGACCTGTCAAGGCGGCGACGATTCGCCTCGGCGGGACCGGGGGTGGCGAGCGGACTGTTTCACGGCCGCGCTTTGGGATATGCGCTGGAACGATTCCGGGCAAGCCCGGACAGGTTGACGAGGAAGGAACCGGCATGGCATTGCCGCCGACGCGACATGACGGCCAGAAAGAGCTGAAATCCGCCCGGGGCAGGGCCTGGCAGCTTTACGTCTTTGTCGGCCTGTTCTCGTTCGCGGTGAACATGCTGATGCTGACCGGGCCGCTTTTCATGATGCAGGTCTATGACCGGGTCCTGGCCAGCCGCTCGGTCGAGACGCTGACGGCGCTGTTCCTGCTGGTGGTCTTCCTGTTCACCCTGATGGGGGTGATCGACCTGGCGCGCAACCGCGTCATGTCCCGCATCGCCGCCCGTTTCCAGGAACGGATGGAGGGCCGCGTCTTCACCGCCGCGCTTCAGGACGGCCAGGCCGTCGGCTCGGACCTGGTGGTGCGCGGCGGGATGCGCGATCTCGAGGCGGTGCAGCGGCTGATCGCCTCGCCGGTGCTGATGGCGCTGTTCGACCTGCCCTGGGCGCCGTTCTTCCTGGCGGCGGTCTTCCTTTTCCACCCCCTGCTGGGCGCGGTGGCGACGGCGGGCCTGGCGGTGCTGGTCGGCGCGACGCTGCTGAACCAATGGCTCGGCCGCGACGCGCTGCAGCAGGCGGCCATCGCCAGCCAGTCGGCCGAGCGCATGTCGGACCTCTATCGCGACGAGGGCGAGCTGATCGGCTCGCTCGGCATGCGGTCGGCGGCCTTCGAACGCTGGCAGGCCGCACGGGACGCCGCGACCGAAGCGGTGATGCGCGGCAACGATCGCGCCACCGGCTTCACCGTATTTTCCCGCACCTTCCGGCTGTTCCTGCAAAGCGCGATCCTGGCCGCCGGCGCCTGGCTGGTGCTGCAGCAGGAGGTGACGCCGGGCGCGATGATCGCCTCTTCCATCCTGATGGGCCGGGCGCTCGCGCCGGTCGAGCAGGTGGTGGGCGGCTGGTCCATCGTGCAGCGCGCCCAGGACGGCTGGAGGCGGCTGGGCGAGCTGCTGTCGCGCCGGCCGCCGGTGCCGCAGCGGACCCCCCTGCCCCGCCCCGAGGCGCTGCTCGAGGTGCGCAACCTGACCGTCGCCCCTCCCGGCCAGGCCGTGGCCACGCTGCGCGGGGTCAGCTTCGACCTGGGTCCCGGCCAGGCGCTCGGCGTGATCGGCCCCTCGGGCGCCGGCAAGACGACGCTGGCCCGCGCGCTGATCGCCGCCTGGCCGGTGGCCTCCGGCTCGATCCGCCTGGGGGGCGCGACACTCGACCAATACGACCCGGACGTGCTGGGCGGGCTGATCGGCTACCTGCCGCAGCAGGTCACGCTGTTCGACGGCACCATTGCCGAGAACATCGCCCGGCTTTCCCCCGAACCCGATCCGCAGCGCGTCGTCGCTGCAGCCATGGCGGCGGCCGCGCATCGGATGATCCTGGACCTGCCGCAGGGCTATGACACCAGGGTCAGCCAGACCGGCGGCCGGCTGTCGGGCGGCCAGATCCAGCGCATCGGCCTGGCCCGGGCGCTCTATGCCGATCCGGTGATCTTCGTGCTGGACGAGCCGAACTCGAATCTCGACAACGAGGGCTCCACGGCGCTGAATCTGGCGATCCGCAACATCAAGGCGCGCGGCGGCGCCGTCATCATCATGGCGCATCGCCCCGCCGCGATCAGCGAATGCGAAATGCTGCTGGTGATGGATCAGGGCCTGCGCCGCGCCTTCGGCCCGCGCGACGAGGTGCTGAAATCTCTGGTCCGGAACGCCGACCAGATCGTCCGCGCCCAGGGCCAAGGCGGAGGCGTGACATGACCGATCCCAGCGAGCTTGGCCGCGCCCCGGTCGAAAAGCTGTCCCCCCCGACGGCCGACCGCGAGGCCGCGCCGCGCTTCCGCGCCCGCCGTGCAGAAAGCCCGGCCCCGCCGCCAGGGCCGGTCCGCAAACGTCCGGAGTGGTCGGCGCGCGGACCGGTGCTGCTGGGGCTGCTGGCCCTGCTGGTGCTGATCGGCGGCTTCGGGCTCTGGGCCTGGACGGCGCGGATCGCCGGCGCCGTGGTCGCCCCCGGTCAGGTCGAGGTCGAACAGCGCCGCCAGATCGTCCAGCATCCGGATGGCGGGGTGGTCGCCGAAATCCTGATCCAGGACGGCGAAAGCGTGAGCGCCGGACAGCCGCTGATCCGGCTGGACGGCGCGCTGCTGAATACCGAACTGGCCATCGTCGAAGGGCAGTATTTCGAGATCCTCGCCCGCCGCGGCCGGCTCGAGGCCGAGCGCGCCGACCGCAAGCAGATCGCCTTTCCGCCCGACCTGATCGAGGCCGCCGCGAAGCGCCCCGAGCTGAAGGCGCTGATGGACGGGCAGTCAAGCCTGTTCCTGGCCCGGCTCGATACGCTCGAGCAGTCGCTCGGCCAGCTGGCGAAACAGGCCGAGCAGATCCAGTCGCAGATCGGCGGGGTGGATGCCCAGAGCCAGGCGCTGCAGCAGCAGAGGGGCTTCATCGCGCAAGAACTGCGCGACCAGCGCTCGCTGCTGGAAAAGGGCCTGGCGCAGGCGCCGCGCGTGCTGGCGCTCGAACGCGAGGCGGCGCGGCTCGACGGGCTGCTGGGCGAGGCGACCGCCACGCGCGCCCGCGCCGTGACCCAGCTGGCCGAGATCGACCTGTCGCGTCTGGAAAAGACCGCAACCCGCCGCGAGGCGGCCGAGACCGAACTGCGCGAGCTCGGCTATCGCGAACTGGAACTGGCCGAACGGCGCCGCTCGCTGCTCGAGCAGATCACCCGGCTGGAAATCCGCGCCCCGGTCTCGGGCGTGGTGCAGGAACTGCAGATCACCACGCCGCGCTCGGTGATCCGGCCGGCGGACCCGATCATGTTCCTGATCCCCCAGGACCGCCCGCTGGTGGTGGGGGCCCGCATCGCCCCGATCAATATCGACGAGGTCCATCCCGGACAGCAGGTGGTGCTGCGCTTCTCGTCCTTCTCGTCGCGCACCACGCCCGAGATCGACGGCACGCTCAGCCGGGTTTCCGCCGACACGCTGATCGACCAGGCCACCCATGTGCCCTATTATCGGGCCGAGGTGACGATCCCCGCCGCCGAGGCCGAAAAGCTCCAGGGGCTGGAACTGGTGCCCGGCATGCCGGTCGAGGTCTATATCCAGACCGGCGACCGCAGTCCGATGGCCTATCTGGTGAAGCCGCTGTCGGATTATTTCACCCGCGCCTTCCGCGAGAACTGACAGGATCGCCCGCGGCAGCCTCCGCGCTTCTTTCTTGTCCAAATATCCCGGGGGAGTCGCGCCGCGGCGCGACGGGGGCAGAGCCCCCTTTGCCACGCCTCCGGCACAGGGGCCACTGCCGCAAATGCGCCGATCCGGCCTGCGCGAGACCCGGGGCAGGTCCACCCCCCGCCGCGGCGAATGGCGGGCATGGGACGATGCCTGGACCCGGTCAGGCGGGGCCTTGACCCCGCAACGCCTCCCGGGGCCGGTCGGTCGCAGGCCCGGGGCCAGCAATCCGGGCCAGGACGATCCCGGCCGAAAGCGGATGCGTGCCGGCCGCGATGCTCTACAGGCCCAGGCACCAGCGCATGATGGCCTTTTGCGCATGCAGCCGGTTCTCGGCCTCGTCGAAGATGACCGAGTTCGGCCCGTCCATCACCGCGCTGGTCGCCTCGTCGTCGCGATGCGCCGGCAGGCAATGCATGAACAGCGCATCCGGCTTGGCCCGCGCCATCAGCGCCTCGTTCACCTGATAGGGGCGCAGCTGGTTGTGCCGCCGTTCGCGCGCCGATTGCGGATCATGCATCGACACCCAGGTATCGGTCACCACCAGATCGGCGCCCTCGACCGCCCGCATCGGATCGCGCTCGATCTGCACCTGCACCCCCTGGGCGCGGGCGAATTCCACCGCCTCGCGCTCTGGGTCCAGCGTGGGCGGGCCGGTGAAGGTGAAGTCATAGCCGAACTGGCCGGCGGCATGGATCATCGAGCAGCAGACATTGTTGCCGTCGCCCGACCAGACCACCTTGCGCCCGGCGATGGGCCCGCGATGCTCCTCGAAAGTCATCACATCGGCCATGATCTGACAGGGATGGGTGCGGTTGGTCAGGCCGTTGATCACCGGAACGCTGGCATGCTCGGCCATTTCCAGCAGCGTCGCCTCTTCGAAGGTGCGGATCATGATCAGGTCGACATAGCGCGACAGCACCCGGGCAGTGTCGGCGATGGTCTCGCCATGGCCCAGCTGCATCTCCTTGCCCGACAGCACCATGGTCTGGCCGCCCATCTGCCGCACGCCCAGGTCGAAGCTGACGCGGGTCCGGGTCGAGGGCTTTTCGAAGATCAGCGCCACCATGCGGTTCCTGAGCGGCAGATCGGCATCGGGCGTTCCCTTGGGCTGGCCGTTGCGCGCGTCCTTCATCCGGCGCGCGGTGTCGATCATGCCGCGCAGATCTGCCTTGTCGGTGGTATGGATGTCGAGGAAACTGTTCATCTTTGACTGTCTTTCGCATTGATCCGGCAAGCAAGCCGCTTTGCCGAACGGAGGTCAAGGCCCAAGGCCCGGTGTCGCGGCGGAATTCGACGCAACCTCATCGGTGCCGGGTCATGACGCGGGCCAGGGTTCCGTCCTCGGCGGGACGCAGCTCTTCGCCGCGAAAGCCTGCCTTCCCATAGGCCCGGATCGCACGTAGGTTGTCGGGCTCGGGGTCGATGACCAGCACCGGCGCCTCGGCCAGCAGCCGGTCGCCCAGGGCGCGCAGCCAGGCGCCGCCATGGCCGAAACCCGCGGGACCGGAAAAGCAGTCGATCGCCAGCGCATCGGCCGGCAGGCCGGCGAAATGCGGCGCGCCCCAGTGATGCGCCGGGTAGAATTGCGCATAGGCGATGGGCGCGCCGTCCAGCAGGGCCAGCCATTGCCGCATGGCCGGCTCCTCCAGATCCTCCTCGATCCCGGCCAGCTGCTCCTCGGCGCCGCGCCACCAGCGCGCCACCTCGGGCAGGCGCAGCCAATCCGCCAGCATGGGCAGATCGGCGCGCGTCACCGGCCGGAAGCCGAACCTATCCATCGATCCTGCTGGCCGCCCGGTCGAGCCGGGCGACCGCCTCGGCGATTTCCTCGTCCGAGATGGTCAGCGGCGGCAGCAGCCGCAGCGTGTCGTCAGCCGCGGCCACGGTCAGGATATGCTCGGCATAGCCGGCCTTGACCACCTCGCCCGGCGCGACCTTGCATTTCAGCCCCAGCATCAGCCCCTGGCCGCGCACGAAGTCGAAGACATCGGGATGCGCCGCCACCAGCCCCTCGAGCTTCTGGCGAAACAGCGCGGCCTTGCGGTTCACCTCGGCCAGAAATTCGGGCGCGGCGACGATCTGCATCACCTTGGCGCCCACCGCGCAGGCCAGGGGATTGCCGCCATAGGTCGAGCCATGCGTGCCCACCGCCATGCCGGCGGCGGCCTTTTCCGTGGCCAGCACCGCGCCCAGCGGGAAGCCGCCGCCGATGCCCTTGGCGACCATCATGATGTCGGGGGCGATGCCGGCATATTCATGCGCGAACAGCTTGCCGGTGCGGCCCATGCCCGACTGCACCTCGTCCAGCACCAGCAGCGCGCCGGTCCGGTCGCACAGCGCGCGGATCGCCGCCAGGTCGGCATCGGGCAGCGGGCGGATGCCGCCCTCGCCCTGCACCGGCTCCAGCATGACGGCAGCGGTGCGGTCCGAGATCGCCGCCTTCAGCGCCTCCATGTCGCCCCAGGGCAATTGCCGGAAGCCGGGCATCAGCGGGCCGAAGCCCTTGACCATCTTTTCCGAACCCGCCGCCGCGATGGCGCCGGTCGAGCGGCCGTGAAAGGCACCCTCGAAGGTCAGGATCTCGTAGCGGTCGGGATCGCCCTGCTCGCTCCAATACTTGCGCACCATCTTGATCGCCAGCTCCGCGGCCTCGGTGCCGGAATTGGTGATGAAGGCGGTGTCGGCAAAGGTATGCTCGACCAGCAGGTCCGCCAGCTTCTCCTGCTCGGGGATCTGGTAGAGGTTCGAGACATGCCAGATGCGGTTCGCCTGCTCGGTCAGCGCGGCGACCAGGTCGGGATTGGCGTGACCCAGCGCGTTCACGGCGATGCCGGCGCCCAGGTCCAGATATCGCGTCCCGTCCGTCGCGATGGCCCAGGAGCCCTCGCCCCGCTCGAAGGCGATGGGGGCGCGGTTATAGGTCGGCAGGACGTGCGAAATCATGGAGTTACCCTCTCTGGGAACGGCCGCGCGGCGGCACCATGGCTGACGGAAAGACGGAAAGGCAGGCGGGATCGGACGTTGAAGGCGTCAACGTCGGGGACGGGCGATATGGGCGGTCCGGGCGATCATGCCCGTCGCATAGCGCGGATGCGCGCCCCGTGCAACGGAGATTTCAGGGCTTCATGCGGTAGCCGGTGGCCAGCCAGCGCCAGGCGGTGAACAGCACCAGCGCCACGGTCAGCGCGCAGACCGCCAGCCCGCGCAGCACCGGCGCGTCGGAAACCCCGGCGATGCCGTAGCGCGCGCCGTCGATCAGGTAGAAGATCGGGTTCCAATGCGCCAGCGCCCGGAACGGCTCGGGCAGCGCCTCGACGGAATAGAAGGTGCCCGACAGGAAGGACAGCGGCGTCACGATGAAATTGGTGATCACCGCCATCTGGTCGAATTTCTGCGCCACGATCCCGGCCAGAAGCCCCAGCCCGCCCATCAGCAGCGCGCCCAAGACCACGAAACCCAGCGCCCAGACCGGATGCGCCACCCCCTGCCCGATCACCAGCGCCATGCCGGCGGCGATGGCGGCGGCGACGATCAGCGCCCGCGTCACCGCGCCGATCAGATAGCCGGCCAGGATCTCGCCCGCCGAGAGCGGCGGCATCAGCGTGTCGACGATATTGCCCTGCATCTTGGCCGAGATGATCGACGAGGAAGTATTGGCGAAGGCGTTCTGGATCACCGTCATCATCAGGATGCCGGGTCCCAGGAAGGCCAGATAGGGCAGGCCCATCACCTCGCCGCGGTTGCGCCCCAGCGCCAGGGCAAAGACGATCACGAACAGCGCCGAGGTCATCAGCGGCGCGAAGATGGTCTGCTGCCAGACCGACATGAAGCGCATGATCTCGCGGCGGCTGAGCGTATAGAGGCCCAGCCAGTTCATCCGGCCGAAGCGGCGTACGCCCATCTGGCGGAATCCGGGGCTGGTCGGGTCGGGCTGCATCGGGGCTCCTTGAATTTGCGGGCTCGGATGGGTAAATCTGGCTATCCCCGGATTTAAGGCCGGGTCTTGCGGAATTGAAGCCACTAGCACGAAGAGCGCCGGGACGCATCCCGGTGCATGAAAGGCAAGCCATGTCCTGGACCGACGAGCGCGTCGAGACGTTGAAACGCATGTGGGCCGAGGGCCAGTCGGCCAGCCAGATCGCCAAGGAGCTGGGCGGCGTGACCCGGAACGCGGTGATCGGCAAGGTCCACCGCCTGGGCCTGTCGAATCGCACCGAGGACGGCGCGGATCCGGCGCCCGACCCCGTCGCCAAACCCGCACCCGCCGCAGCGGCGCCCGAGCCGAAGCCCGCGGCGGCGGCCCAGCCGGCGCCCGCACCCGAACCGAAGCCCGCGGCAGCCGCCGCACCCGAGCCGGTGCCCGAACCCGCGCCGCAGCCCGCCAGCTTCAACCGCCGGCCCATCGTGCCGGCCGGCCAGCCGCTGCCGCCGCAGCCCTCGGCCAACGAGATCAGCCCCGAGGCGCTGGCCTCGGTCCGCGAGGTCGAGAAGCGCGCGCGCAAGCTGACGCTGATGGAACTGACCGAGCGCACCTGCAAATGGCCGATCGGCGACCCGGCGACCGACAAGTTCTGGTTCTGCGGCCTGCCCTCGATGCCCGGCAAGCCCTATTGCGAGGCGCATGTCGGCGTGGCCTTCCAGCCGATGAGCGCCCGTCGCGACCGCAGGCGGTAGGTGGCCGGCTTTCCCCGGCTGGCCGCGCTGGCGGTGACGCTGGACGGCCGGGGCGATGCGGCCCGCGTCCTGCTGGTGCAGCGCCGAAACCCGCCCGATGCCGGGCTCTGGGGTTTTCCCGGCGGCCATGTCGAGCCCGGGGAAACCGCGCTGCAGGCCGCCGCCCGCGAGCTGGCCGAGGAAACCGGCGTCATCGCCCGGCCAAGGGCCTATATCGACAATATCGACGTGATCGAACACGGGGCCGATGGCGCCCTGCGCTTTCATTTCCTGCTGGCCGCGGTGCGCTGCGACTATGTCTCGGGCGTGCCGGTGGCGGCGGATGACGCGCTGGATGCGCGCTGGGTCTCGGTCGAGGAGATCCGCAGCGCCGCCCTGCCGCTCAGCGCGCGGGTGGCCGATACGGTGGCCAAGGCGCTGCGGCTGGAGCGGCTGGGCGGCTGACCGGCCCCCTGCCGGTCCGGCCGCGCGAAACAGGCCACCGCCTGCACCAGCAGGACCGCCAGGCCCAGTTCCAGCAATTCCTCGAACCGGTCGGCCAGCGCCCCCTGCCCGGGCTGCAGCATGATGCCGAAACCCGCCAGCTTGCGGTCCAGCCCGTCCAGCGATTTCGAGACCACCAGCAGCAGCGCCGCGCCGCCGACCAGCCAGCATGTCGTGTCGCCCGCGCGCAGGCCGCGCCACCAGCGCGGCAGGTTCAGGACCAGCAGCCGCCACCCGCAAAGCAGGATCAGAGCCACCGCCGCCGCACCGACGGCCTTTTCCCAGACCGGCGCCCCGCCGCTGTAAAGCCGCAGCTGCAGCAGCCCCTCGGTCGTGAATTGCTTGTCGAAATCCAGCTCGCGCATCGCCATCAGCAGCAGGATCGCCGGGATGTGCCAATGCCGGCGCCGCTCTCGCCCCCAGGCCAGCCAGAGCAGCGCCGGCACCACCAGCAGCAGCGCGGACAGGATCTCGATGCTGTGGTCTTCCTTGAAAATCGAGGCGACCTGCGCCTGGGTTATCAGGTCCAGGCTCAATGCCAGCAGGATCAGGCCCAGCTGGCAAGAAAGCAGGGTGGCGGGTTTCAAGGTCATCTGGCTCCTAACGCGGCTGGATGCTTGGCTGGGAAACCCGGCACGACGGCCGGCACGCGGGACGCGACCATCATGAAATCGTCACCACAACGACATAATCCGCCCGGCCCGGATGCACAACCGCGCCGGCCTTTGGGCGCTGGCCTTCACCCGATCCGGGGGCTAAACACGGGCGACGAACCTTACAGGATCCGCATATGGCCCGGCACCTCATCACCTCGGCGATCCCTTACATCAACGGGATCAAGCACCTCGGCAATCTCGTCGGCTCGCAGCTTCCGGCGGATCTCTATGCCCGCTACCTGCGGGGCCGCGAGCACGAGGTGATGTTCATCTGCGCCACGGACGAGCACGGCACCCCCGCCGAGCTTGCCGCCGCCAAGGCCGGCAAGCCGATAGCCGTCTATTGCGCCGAGATGCACGAGATCCAGGCGGAAATCGCCCGCAATTTCGGCCTGTCCTTCGACCATTTCGGCCGGTCGTCCAGCGAACGCAACCACGTGCTGACCCAGCATTTCGCCGGCAAGCTGGACGAGAACGGCTATATCGCCGAGGTCGAGGAGCGGCAGGTCTATTCCATCGACGACGGCCGGTTCCTGCCCGACCGCTATATCGAGGGCACCTGCCCCAACTGCGGCTATGACAAGGCGCGCGGCGACCAGTGCGAGAACTGCACCAAGCAGCTCGACCCGACCGACCTGATCGAGCCGCGCTCGGCCATTTCCGGCTCGACCAATCTGGAAGTGCGGGCGACCAAGCACCTCTACCTGCGCCAGCGGGCGCTGAAGGACCAGATCGCCGCCTGGATCGACAGCAAGACCGACTGGCCGATCCTGACCACCTCGATCGCCAAGAAATGGCTGAACGACGGCGACGGGCTGCAGGATCGCGGCATCACCCGCGACCTCGACTGGGGCATCCCGGTGAAAAAGGGCGACAAGCCCTGGCCGGGGATGGAGGGCAAGGTCTTCTACGTCTGGTTCGACGCGCCCATCGAATATATCGCCGCCACCGCCGAGGGCGCCGACAAGCGCGGCGAACCCGACAGCGCCTGGCGCCGCTGGTGGCGCCTGGACGAGGGCGCCGAGGACGTGACCTATACCCAGTTCATGGGCAAGGACAACGTGCCCTTCCACACGCTTTCCTTCCCGGCCACGATCATCGGCTCGGGCGAGCCCTGGAAACTGGTCGATTACATCAAGAGCTTCAACTACCTGACCTATGACGGCGGGCAGTTCTCGACCAGCCAGGGGCGTGGCGTGTTCATGGATCAGGCGCTGTCGATCCTGCCCGCCGATTACTGGCGCTGGTGGCTGTTGTCGCACGCTCCCGAATCCGGCGACAGCGAGTTCACCTGGGACAATTTCCAGCAATCGGTGAACAAGGACCTGGCCGACGTGCTGGGCAATTTCGTCAGCCGGATCACCAAGTTCTGCCGCAGCAAGTTCGGCGAGGCCATCCCCGAGGGCGGCAGCTACGGCCCCGAGGAAGAGGCGCTGGTCGAGGCGCTGACCACCCGCATCCGCGCCTATGAGGGCTTCATGGACCATGTCGAGGTCCGCAAGGCGGCGGCGGAACTGCGGGCGATCTGGGTTCTGGGCAACGAATACCTGCAATCGGCCGCGCCCTGGTCCACCTTCAAGACCGACCCGGACAAGGCGGCGATGCAGGTCCGGCTGGGGCTGAACCTGATCCGGCTTTATGCCGTTCTGTCCTCGCCCTTCATCCCCTTCGCGGCGGATGCGATGCTGGCGGCGATGCAAAGCCAGGACCGGGCCTGGCCCGACGATGTCCGCACCGCCCTGCAGGCGCTGCCCGCCGGCCACGCCTTCACCGTGCCGGAGGTGCTGTTCGCCAAGATCAGCGACGAGCAACGCGACGAATGGCAGGACCGCTTCAAGGGCATCCGCGGCTGATGCGGGGCTTGCGCCGCTGACGCGGGCGGTGGACTTCCGCCGCCGGGCAAGGGCATGATCGCGAACATCCCGACCGACAAGCGCAGAGGCCAACATGACCCATTGCATCCTGATCGGCGCCCCGGTGGACGAGGGCCAGCGGCGGCCCGGCTGCCTGATGGGCCCCGCCGCCTATCGCGTGGCCGGGCTGGCCTCGACCCTGACCGCGCTGGGGCACACGGTCGAGGATCGCGGCGATCTGTGCCCCGCCCCCGGCCGCGGCCAGAGCTGCCCCAACGCCGCCGTGCATCACTTGCCCGAGATCATCGCCTGGACCGAGGCCCTGCGCGCCGCCGGCTGTGCGGCGATGGAGGAAGGCCTGCCGATCTTTCTGGGCGGCGACCATGCGCTGGCGCTTGGCACGCTGGCCGGGGTGGCCGCACATGCCCATGCGGCGGGCCGGCCGCAATTCGTGCTGTGGCTGGACGCGCATAGCGATTTCCACACCGTCGAGACCACCCAATCGGGCAACCTGCACGGCACGCCCCTGGCCTATGCCTCGGGCCGGGCGGGCTTCGACGCCTTCCCCGCCTTTCCGGCGCCGATTCCGGGCCGGAACATCTGCATGTTCGGCATCCGCAGCGTGGACGCCGCCGAATCCGCCGCGCTGCGCGAGACCGAGATCGTCGTGAACGACATGCGCGTGCTGGACGAGCGCGGCATCGTCGCGCCGCTGCGCGAATTCCTCGACCGGGTGCGGGAGGAGAAAGGGCTGCTGCATGTGTCGCTGGACGTCGATTTCCTCGACCCTTCGATCGCGCCGGCCGTCGGCACCACCGTCCCCGGCGGCACCACCTTCCGCGAGGCGCATCTGGTCTGCGAACTGCTGCACGAAAGCGGGCTGATGACCTCGCTGGACCTGGTCGAGCTGAACCCGTTCCTGGACGAGCGCGGCCGCACCGCCAAGCTGATGGTCGATCTGGTCGGCTCGCTGATGGGACGCAAGGTCTTCGACCGGCCGACGCGCAGTTACTGAAAGAGCCGTCACCCGAACCCCGGCGCGCAAGGGACATCCGGCCGGCGGTCCGAGGATTTTCCGGAACGCGTCAGGCCGCCCTGCCGGCAGCCGGCGGCCCGTCATGGGCAGGACGCGGCAGCCGGCCAGCCGCCCTGCCGCACGCTTCGCGGCGCCCTCGCCGCGGTATGCGCCACCAACTTGCCCAGCGGCAAAGCGTCGCTGCGAATATCCCGAGCCGCAATCTCGCGCATTCCGCATCACCCGCAGCCGATTGAAAAGCCCATCCCACACGATCCCGTCGGCTGCAGCTTTGCCCCATCCGGAACCCTTCAGCCGAGGCTTGCCAATCCCCGCCGCGCCCGCTAGCCAATCCCCGGCGCGGGCGTGGCGGAATGGTAGACGCATGGGACTTAAACTCCCTGGGGCGCAAGCCTGTGCGGGTTCGAGTCCCGCCGCCCGCACCAGATCCATGCGCCCCCGGCAGCGATATAAGCACGACATGCATGCCACCCCTTCCGGCCAGGATCCCGGCTGCGGCACCGGCCTTCAGCCACGAAGCACCCGGCGCGGCATGCCGTGACCGCAGGCGGCCACCTTTCGATGCCCGCCCGCGATCCCAGAAAGAGGGCAAGAGAAGGCGCACCGGTTCACCTGCCCTCGCCGCCCGAAGAACCCTTACCACCACGCTTGGATCGTCCGGGGGCCTTCCCTCTATCGGCATCTTTCCTTACTTCGCCGGCCGATTCGCCGCAAATGTCAACCAGGACCGATTTTAAACAAATCACCTTGGTTCCCCTGCCCGGCTCGGCTAGGTTCGCGCCGGAATCCGAACCCAGGAGAACACGATGGCACAGCGCCTTCACCTCGTTTTCGGCGGCGAGCTTGTCGACCCCACCCGCACCGAATTCCGCGATACCAAGGACATCCATATCGTCGGAATCTTCCCGAACTACGCCGAGGCTCATGCCGCCTGGAAATCCGAAGCGCAGCGCACCGTCGACAGCGCCCATACCCGCTATTTCATCGCCCATCTGCACCGGCTGCGCGACGAAGAGCAGGAGGTGAGCGCGACCGAGGAACTGGGCGGCTAGATCCCCCGCGAATCGCGATGCTTCCCTCGCAGGCGACCGCATCCCTGGCGCTCTGGCTGCATCTGCGCCGCCGCGCCGCGCTGGCCGAAGGGCGGGGCGAGCCCATCGCCGTCCCGGCGGGCGAAGGCCCGCTGCTGATGGTGCATCTGTCCGAGAATGCCGAGGATCCGCCGCAGCTTGGCCCGTTGATCGGGGCGCTGCTGGCGCGGCGGCCGGGGCTGCGCTGCGCCTTTACCGGCGCGCCGCCGCCTCCCGGTTCGCTGCCCGCCGGCCTGCGGGCGGCCGCCCTGCCCCGGCCGCGCGATCCCGCCGCCGTGCGCGAGGTGATCGGGGCGCTGCAGCCGCGCGCGCTGCTGATCCTCGGCGACCAGCTTCCGGCCTCGCTCATCTCGGGCATGGCCGATGCGGGGCTGCCGGTGATCCTGTGCGAGGCGCGGCTGGTCGCCTATACCCGGCGCGGCTCGTGGCGCGGGGCGATCAATCGCGGGCTGATGCGCAGGATCACCCGCATCCTCGCCCCCGACCTGACCGCCGGCGCCGCCGCCCGCCAGCTTGGCGCCCCCCCGGACCGGATCGAGCTGACCGGCCCGATCACCGAGACCCGGCCGCCGCTTTGCGCCAACGAGGCCGAGCGGCGCGCCCTGGCGCAGATCCTCGCGGGCCGTCACGTCTGGCTCGCGGCCTGCCCCACCCTGCCCGAGGCCAAGGCCGCCCTGGCCGCGCATCAGGCGGCGCTGCATCACAACCACCGCGCGCTGCTGATCCTGGCCGGGCTGCCGGCCGACACCCTCGCCGCGGTCCTGACCGAGGTCGAGGAACTCGGCCTGGCCGCGGTGCTGCGTTCCGAGGACAGCGACCCTTCCTCCGACGATCACGTCCTGATCGCCGAGGACACGCATGAGATGGGGCTTTGGTATCGGCTGGCGCCGGTCTGCTTCATGGGCGGCACGCTGCTGCCCGGTCCGGGCCTCGCGCCGCGCCATCCGTTCGAACCGGCGGCGCTTGGCTCGGCAGTCATCCACGGCCCGGTGATCGAGGCGCATGGCCCGGAATGGGTGCAGCTGGACGGCGCCTCGGCGGCACGGCTGGTCACCGACGCCGCGGGGCTGACGCGGGCGGTGGCCGATCTGTCGGCGCCCGATCAGGCGGCGATGCTGGCCGGCAACGCCTGGTCGGTCAGCACCGGCGGCGCCGCGGTGCTGCGCCGCATCGCCGATACCGTCATCGAGGCGATGGAGAACCCGCAATGAGCCGCCGCGCCCCCGATTTCTGGTTCCGCCCGCCCGGGCTGCCCGCCCGCCTGCTGGCGCCGCTGGGCGGGCTCTACGCCGCCGCCACCGCCCGGCGCCTGGCGCGCGGCCCGCGGCTGCGGCCGGGCGTGCCGGTGATCTGCGTCGGCAACCTGAACGCCGGCGGCACCGGCAAGACCCCGACCGCGATCATGCTGGCCCAGCTGCTGCAGGCGCGCGGCGTGGCGGTGCATATCGTCTCGCGCGGCTATGGCGGCCGCGAGAAAGGCCCGCTGCGGGTCGAGGAATCGCGCCACAAGGCTGCCGAGGTCGGGGACGAACCGCTGCTGATGGCGGCCTTCGCCCCGGTCTGGGTCGCGGATGACCGCCAGGCGGGGGCACGGACGGCGGTCAAGGCCGGGGCGCAGGCGATCCTGCTCGACGACGGCTTCCAGGACCCGGCGCTGGCGCATGACCTGTCGCTGGTCGTGGTCGATGCGGCCAGGGGTTTCGGCAACGGCTTCTGCCTGCCCGCCGGGCCGCTGCGCGAGCCGGTGGATCGCGGCCTTGCCCGCGCCGACCTGCTGCTTTCGATCGGCGACGGCGCGGCCCAGGCGCGTTTCGCCGCCGCCTGGGGACCGCGGCTGGGGCTGCCGCACCTGACCGGCCATCTCGCACCGCTGCAGACCGGCATGGACTGGCAGGGCCTGCGCGTGCTGGCCTTTGCCGGCATCGGCCATCCCGAGAAATTCTTCGCCACCCTGCGCGGCCTCGGCGCCGAGGTGGTCCGCGCCGAGGCGCTGGAGGATCACCAGCCCTTCACCCCGCAACTGCTGACCCGCCTCCAGACCGAATCGCGGCTGCTGGGCGCGCAGATGGTGACGACGGAAAAGGATGCCGCGCGGCTGCCGCGCCGCTTCCGGCCCGGGGTGCTGACCCTGCCGGTGCGGCTGCAGCTGGACGACCCGGCGCCGCTGACCCGGCGGCTGGAGACGCTGGGATTGTGAAAGGCCCCGGCAAGATCCGGGGCCTTCCGCTTTCATCGTTTCCCAAATACTCCGGCAGCCGCGCCGCCGGACCGGCGTTCAGCCTTCCTCGGCCAGCTTGGCGTCGATGATCTTCTTCAGATCGTCCCAAGGCTGGTTCTGGACCTTCTCGCCGGCGATGATGAAGGTGGGCGTGCCCTCGATCTGGTCGGCGGTGGCATGGGTCTGGAAGGTGGTGACCAGATCCGCGACCTTCTGCGTATCGTTCCAGCAGGCATCCATCTGCTCGCCGGTCATCCCGGCCTTGGCGCCGATCTTGCGCAGGTTGGCGGCGATCTCGTCGCCGGATTTGGCGTTCAGCCAGTTCTTCTGGTCGTCGAAGATCAGGTCGGACACGGCGTAGTATTTCTCGTCCCCGCCACAGCGCGCCAGGATGCCGGCCCACAGGCCGACGGCGTCGAAATAGACGTCGCGCTGGATGAACTTCACCTTGCCGGTATCGATATATTCGGCCTTCAGCTTGGGCAGGTTCTGGTCGTGGAAGGCCGCGCAATGGTTGCAGGTGAAGCTGGCATATTCGATGATGGTGACCGGAGCATCGGCCGCGCCCAGGGCGATGTCGGGCAGGACCTTGCCCTCGGGCATCTGCTCGGCGGCCTGGGCGTTTCCGGCGGCGTTGTCGGCGGGTTCCGCCTCTTGCGCCAGCGCCGGCAGCGCAGAGACGGTCAGCGCGGCCGTGGCGGCGGCGATCAGAGAGCGGCGAAGCAGCATCATGGATTGGCCTTTCGGTCGTTGGCGTCCCGGCGGGACAGGATGTTCAGCGCCAGCCGCCGCATGGCGTCGGAAAGCGCGGGATTGTCGAAGCCCGAGGCGATGTCCTCGGCCTGGGCGATCTTCTGCGGATCGGGCGCGGCGGCGCGGCGCGGCGCGGCGGCGAACTCGGCCTGGCCTTCCGCAAAGCCTCCCTCACCTTCCGCGAAACCCACGGGCGCGGTCTGGGTCAGCAGGATGCGCGAGACGGCGTTGAAGCCGTAGCAGGCATTCACCCGCGCGCGGATCTGGTCCAGCTGCATGACGACCAGCGGCGCATGCGCGCCCGGCACCAGCAGCGTCAGCGTGGCGCCGAACCCCTTGCCGTGGCTGATCCGGACCGGGCGGGTATGGGCGGCAAGCTCGGGGCCGACCACCTCCTGCCAATGCGTCAGCAGCCGGGCCACGGCGAAGCCCCGCCCCTCGCCCACGGCCTTCACCCGCTGCGCAACCAGCTGCGCCGCGGCCTCGAAGCCGCGCATGCGGCGGCGGGGCTGGGTCTCGGGTTTCTTCTGGGCCATCGGGCGACCATATGGTTTATCTGCGCCGCAGTCTGGACCGCGGCGCGCCCGGATGCCAGAGAGACGCGGCTGAATGAGGCTGAAAATTGCGTGACCCGAAGGTGATCCCCACCGAGCTGCTGGCCTGGTACGACCGCCATGCCCGCGCCATGCCCTGGCGCGTGCCGCCCGGGCAGGGCCGCGCCGATCCTTATCGCGTCTGGCTGTCCGAGGTCATGCTGCAACAGACCACCGTCGCGGCGGTGAAGGCCTATTTCGAACGCTTCACCAGCCTCTGGCCCACGGTCCACGACCTCGCCGCGGCCGAGGATGCGCAGGTGATGGCCGAATGGGCGGGGCTCGGCTATTACGCCCGCGCCCGCAACCTGGTGGCCTGTGCCCGCGAGGTCGCCGCCATGGGCGCATTCCCCGACACGCGCGAGGGGTTGGCGGCGCTGCCCGGCATCGGCGCCTATACCTCGGCCGCCATCGCCGCCATCGCCTTCGACCGGCCCGAGACGGTGGTGGACGGCAATGTCGAGCGCGTCGTGGCCCGGCTTTTCGCGGTCGGAACGCCGCTGCCCGCCGCCAAGCCGGAACTGGTGGCGCTGGCCACCCGGCTGACGCCCGCCGAGCGGCCGGGGGATTTCGCCCAGGCGATGATGGACCTGGGCGCGACGATCTGCACGCCGCGCAGCCCGGCCTGCGGCATCTGCCCGATCATCGACCATTGCGCCGCCCGCGCCCAGGGCATCGCCGCCGAACTGCCGCGCAAGACGCCGAAGAAACCCAAGCCGCTGCGCCGGGGCACGGTCTGGATCGGCTTTGCCGAGGGCGCGGTGCTGGTCGAGACCCGGCCGGACAAGGGCCTGCTGGGCGGCACGCTGGCCTTTCCCTCGACCGGCTGGGACGGCTCGCACCACCCGCCGCCCGCCCCCGCCGACTGGCAGGAGATCGGCCTCGTCCGCCATGTCTTCACCCATTTCGCGCTGGACCTGACGGTGATGAGCGCCCGCTTGACCGCGGCGCCGGAACGCGGCAGCCTGACCCCGCTTGGCGCCTTCCGCCCCAGCGCCCTGCCGGGGCTGATGCGCAAGGCCTGGTCCCTCGCCAAGGACCGTCCCGAAACAGCCCGCCCCGCGACATCGCGTCGCCATGGCAAGCCATAGCAAAACCCGTCATAGTTGCGCCCATGCAAACCGCGTTCCGCGCCCGCCTGATCGACGCCCTGCCCTTCTGGCTTTCCCTGGGCATGGTGCCGCTGGCCCTGCTTGCCGCGACACTGGGCGGCTGGTGGTTCGCGCTGATGCCGCTTTATGCCTGGTATCTGATGACCATGCTGGACGCGGTGCTGGGCCTGAACGAGGAGAACCCCGACACCGAGACGCCGGAATCGCAGCTGATCTGGTATCGCGCCATCACCGTGATCTGGTTCCCGATCCAGGCGGTAATGATCTTCGGCGGCATCTGGTATGCCGCCCGCAGCGCGCTTTCCGGCTGGGAAAAGCTCGGCCTGTTCTTCGGCATCGGCGTCGCCTCAGGCACCATCGGCATCGTCTATGCCCATGAACTGCTGCATCAGAGAAACAAGCTGGAACGCTGGCTGGGCGACCTGCTGCTGGCCTCGACGCTCTATTCGCATTTCCGCACCGAGCACCTGCTGGTGCATCATTCCTGGGTGGCGACGCCGCGCGACGCGGTCTCGGCCCGCTACAACGAGGGCTTCTTCCGCTTCTTCCTGCGCGTGCTGATCGAGTGCCCGAAAAGCGCCTGGGCGGCCGAGACGCGGCGGCTGACCCGCTCGGGCCGCTCGAAATTCGACCGCCGCAACCCGTTCTGGCGCTACGCCGCGCTGCAGCTGGCCATGCTGGCGCTGGCCCTCATCCTCGGCGGCTGGCAGGGGCTGCTGCTCTTCCTCTGGCAGGCCTTCGTCGCCGTCTGGCAGCTCGAACTGACCAATTACGTCGAGCATTACGGCCTGACCCGCAAGCATCTGGGCGAGGGGCGCTATGAACATGTTCTGCCGCGGCACAGCTGGAATTCCTCGCATACCGCGACCAACTGGCTGCTGATCAACCTGCAGCGCCATTCCGACCATCACTACAAGCCCGACCGGCGCTTTCCGCTGCTGCAGACCTATTCCGACGAAGAGGCGCCGCAGCTGCCGATGGGCTATCCGGCGATGACCTTCCTCGCCATGGTGCCGCCCCTGTGGCGGCGGCGGATGAACCCGCGCGTCCGGGCCTGGCGGCGGCAGTTCTATCCCGAGATCACCGATTGGCAGCCCTATAACCGCGGCACGCTGCCGATGCCGCGCGGGGCGCTGTAATTTCCGCAACCCGACCGAAAAAGCCAAAAGGCCCCGCCCGGCGCAGGGCCGAACGGGGCAAGGCGGTCCCGGCCGCGCCAGAGCTCGCGGAGCTTCGGGACTTGGCGAAACCGGGAAATCAGTGGGCGCGGCCCTCTTCGGCCTCCATCTCGGCGCGGATCTGCTGGCGCAGGATGTCGATGGGCACCATCCGCCCCTCGCGCCGGAAATGCCAATAGGTCCAGCCGTTGCAGCTGGGCGCCCCCTCCAGCGCCGCGCCGACCTGGTGGATCGAGCCCTTCACGTCATTGCCGATCAGGCTGCCATCGGCGCGCACCTTGGCCTTGTGGCGGTTGTTCATCGAATAAAGCTCCTCGCCCGGGCGCAGCATGCCGCGCTCGACCACCTGGCCGAAGGGCACGCGCGGCTCGGCGCGCTTGGGCTTGATGGTGGCAATGGCCTCGCTGTCGAACTTGCGGATGCGGGCCAGCCGCTTCTCGGCCACCTCGCGATAGGCGGCTTCGCGCTCGATGCCGATGAAATCGCGGCCCAGCATCTTGGCCACGGCGCCGGTGGTGCCGGTGCCGAAGAACGGGTCCAGCACCACGTCGCCGGGATTCGTGGACCCGACCAGGATGCGATGCAGCAGCGCCTCGGGTTTCTGAGTCGGATGCGCCTTGGCGCCGCCGGCATCCTTCAGCCGCTCGCCTCCGGTGCAGATCGGCAGCACCCAATCGCTGCGCATCTGCACGCCCTCGTTCAGCGATTTCAGCGCCTCGTAGTTGAAGGTGTATTTCGCGCCCTCGGACTTGCTGGCCCAGATCATCGTCTCATGCGCGTTGGTCAGCCGCTTGCCGCGGAAATTCGGCATCGGATTGGCCTTGCGCCAGACCACGTCGTTCAGGATCCAGAAACCCTGGTTCTGCAGCTCCGCGCCGACGCGGAAAATGTTGTGATAGGACCCGATCACCCAGATCGCCCCATCGGGCTTGAGGATGCGGCGCGCGGCGGCCAGCCAGTCGCGGGTAAAGCGGTCATAGGCGGCAAAGCCGGAAAACTGGTCCCAATGGTCGTCCACCGCATCGACGCGGCTGTTGTCGGGCCGGTGCAGCTCGCCCTTGAGTTGCAGGTTATAGGGCGGGTCGGCAAAGATCAGATCGACGCTGGCCTCGGGCAGCGCGTTCATGACCTCGATGCAGTCACCGGCCAGAATCTGGTTAAGCGGAAGGGTTCGCGCCACGGCGCGGGATTTGGTGTCAGGTTTCGTCATCACTGCCTCGGGGGTTCGGCTATTGGGTTGCCGATTTGCTGGGGCCGATAATGAGTCAGAGCCGATTCGCCGTCAAATTCTTTTTCGAATCAAAAGCTTGTGGTTTCTTCTTTACACAAGATATTGTGGACGGGCGCGAAGCTGCGCCTATGATATGGGGTTACGCCCAGATCTAGCAGCGCCTGGCGATGCGCCGCAGTCGCATAACCGGCATTCGCCTCCCAGCCATATCCGGGGTGCTGTTGCGCCAAATCCACCATGATGCGATCGCGCAACAGTTTCGCCACGATCGAGGCCGCGGCGATGGACAGGCAGCGCCCGTCGCCGCCCACCACCGCCTGCCCCGGCAGGTCCAGATCGCGCGGCAGCATGTTGCCGTCGATCAACACCAGGCAGGGCCGCCGGCGCAGCCCGGCAATGGCCCGGCACATCGCCAGATGCGAGGCGCGCAGGATGTTCAGCCGGTCGATCTCCTCGACGCTGGCATGGCCGACGGCCCAGTCGCAGCGCGCCATGATCAGTTCGGCCAGCGCCTCGCGGCGCCTGGCGGTCAGCTTCTTCGAATCGTTCAGCCCCTCGGGAATGCAGGCGACATCCAGAATCACCGCCGCCGCCGTCACCGGCCCGGCCAGCGGCCCGCGCCCGACCTCGTCCACGCCGGCGACGAAGCGCGCGCCGCCGCGCAGCGCCGCCTCCTCGAAGGAATAGTCGGGCAGGCTCATGCCTCGACGGTGACGGGGGCGATCTCGACCTCTTCCAGGTTCACGCCCTCGCCCTCGCGGTCCACGACCAGGAAATCGGCCGGCCGGTCCAGCGGCGTCAGCACGCCATGCCAGACCCCGGCGCGCAGGTTCACCCCCATGCCGGCCGGCACCAGGAAGGCGACCGGCGCGCCCGGCCGCCCGCCCTCGTCCGGGGCCACGATCGACAGCCAGGGATCGGGTCCCAGCGGCACGAAGGCCTGCGAGCCCAGGGGATGGCGCTCCAGCAGCGTGCAGTCATAGGGCAGGCTGACCGGCTCGGAACGGAAGATCGAGATGATCGCCTCGCCGCCGCCGCGCTCGACCGTGGCCAGCGCGTGATGCCGCTCGCACCGCCCGGCATTGATCATCTTCGAGGGCCGCTCGCGCGGGGTCAGCAGTTCTCCGAAAGGGGCGAATGCCTCGGCGGTGATCGGCCTTGCCTTGATCGTCGTCATGTTTCTTTCTTGTCCAAATATCCCGGGGGTCCGGGGGCAGCGCCCCCGGTCCGGCAGCTACAACCGCTCCATCCGCGGCAGGAAGATGGTCAACAGCCCCATCAGCGGCAGATAAGAACAGATCCGGTAGACGAATTCGATCCCCTTCGCATCCGCCACCACGCCCAGAACCGCGGCGGCGATGCCACCCATGCCGAAGGCGAAGCCGAAGAAGATGCCGGCGATCATGCCGGTCCGTCCCGGCACCAGCTCCTGCGCAAAGACCACGATGGCCGGAAAGGCCGAGGCGAGAATCAGCCCGATCACCACGGTCAGCCCCCCGGTCGCGACCAGTCCCACATGCGGCAGCGCCAGCGTAAAGGGCAGGATGCCAAGGATCGAGAACCAGATCACCTTCAGCGGCCCGACGCGGTCGCCGATCAGCCCGCCCAGCATGACCCCCGCCGCCATGCCGCCCAGGAACAGGAACAGCATCACCTGCGCGTGCTGGGTGCTCAGCCCGAACTTCTCGATCAGGAAGAAGGTGTAATAGCTTGAAATGCTGGCGGTATAGATGTTCTTGGTGAAGGTCAGCAAAGCCAGCACGACGATGGCCACCGCCACCCGGCGGCGCGAAAAGGCCGAAGGCCCCGCGACGCGGGTCCCGGCGGCCTTGCGCCGCCCCTCGGCCCAGCTGCCGACGCGCCACAGCACCGCCGAGCCCAGCATGGCCGCGATCGAGAAGATCGCCACCGAAGGCCGCCCCAGCGGCACCACGATGAAGGCCGCCAGCAGCGGCCCCAGCGCCTGGCCGAAATTGCCGCCCAGCTGGAACAGCGATTGCGCGGTGCCGAATTTCCCGCCCGAGGCGATGCGCGCCACCCGCGAGCTTTCGGGATGGAACACCGCCGAGCCGATGCCGATCAGCATCGCCCCCGACAGCAGCACCCAGTATTCATGCGCCAGCGCCAGCAGCAGCACGCCGATGACGGTCGCGCCCATGCCCACGGCCAGCGAGCGCGGCATCGGGTTGCGGTCGGTCACCATGCCGACCACCGGCTGCAGCAGCGAGGCGGTGACCTGGAAGGCAAAGGTCATCATGCCGATCTGCCAATAGGACAGCCTGAATTCCTCGCGCAGCAGCGGATAGATCGCCGCCAGCATGGATTGCATGATGTCGTTGATCATGTGGCACAGGCTGATCGCGACCAGCACCGTCCAGGCGGTGGCGAAGACGCCTTGGCCGCGGAATGTCGTGGCTTCCGACACGGGGCTCACCTCTCGAGAATCGCCCGTTTTTCACGTCCGGCCGCCGGAATGTCAACCTGTGCAGGCGGATCCTGGCCTGCGACAGGAATAGCCCTTGACCCTCGCGGGAATTTGCAATCAAAAACTAAACTGAAGAGTTTACCTAAGTTCCACGATCGGGCAGACCTGCCGCCCGGGTTCACCGCCCCTGTTCTCGGCGATGCCGGTTTCGATCGACGATAGCGAGTTTTTCTGCCGCAACCTCGACGCAAAGACATAAATTTTAGACATGATTGAGCTTCCCAGCCATGTGGCGCAGGCCCTCTCGGCAGAGCTGCAAGAGCGCAAGCGGCGGAACATGACCTGGCAAGCCGTCCAGGAAGAGGTGCTGACGCGCATCCATAACGGCAACTGGCCGGAGGGAGAGCTGATCCCCACCGAGGCCGAGCTGGCGACCGAATTCGGCTGCGCCCGTGCGACGGTGAACCGGGCGCTGCAGACCCTTGCCCAAAGTGGGGTCCTGGAACGCCGGCGCAAGGTCGGCACCCGCGTCGCGCAGCATCCGCGCGTCCAGATGGTGCGGTTCCTGCTGCGGCGCGAGATCGAGGCCTCGGGCAAGATCTACGGCTACCGGCTGCTGGACTGGCAGGAATGCGCCCCCCCGGCGGATGTGGCGCAATCCATGCTGCTGCGCACCGATGACAGCCTGATGCGGGTCCAGGCCCGGTTCACCGCCGACGCGGCGCCCTATTGCTGCGAAGAACGCTGGATCAACTATTACGCCACGCCCGGCCTGACGCGCGAGGCTCTGACGCAGATGAGCCCCTGCGAATGGCTGCTTGGCCATGTGCCGATCAACCGCGGCAGCATGGCGATCGGCGCCACCCAGGCCAGCCCGGGCTTCACCGCCGAGGCGCTGGACGTGACGGCGGGCGATCCGGTGCTGCTGGTCGAGCGGATCGACTGGCTGAACAACATGCCGGTCTCGCTGACGCGGCGGTATTTCCCCCAGCATCACCGCTTCGCCGCCACGATCTGAAGGGCGCGTTCAACCCGAGTTGACCAGCCCCTGCTTGCCATGGCCGGCACATTTGGCCAAATGTGCGGGACAAAACCAAAACACGACAGGCAAACAGACCGGATCCGAGCATGCCCCCGACCCGACCCCGCACGGGCGTCCTTGCGCGCCTTTCGCTGGCCGCCGCCCTTCTGCTGCCGCTTTCGCCCGGCTGGGCGCAGGCGGTGCCCTCGACCGCCCCGGCCACAGCGCCCGCATCGGGCACCGCGGCGCAGGTGGCGGCGCCGAAACCCCGGGCGCTGACCACGATCACGCCTGCCGAGATCGAGCTGGCCGGCTATGACGGCGGCGACCTGCCCGCCGGCCAGTCGGCGCTGACCGCCAAGGTGCAGATCCTGCTGGACCGGGCCGGCATCTCGCCCGGCGTGGTGGACGGCTGGCGCGGCGGCATGAGCGAAAGCGCCATCATGGCCTTCCAGCGCCGCTCGGGCCTGCCGATGACCGGGCGCATGGATCACGCGGTCTGGGACCTGCTGCAGGGCTATGCGGCCGCGCCGCTGACGGCGGACTATACCATCACCGAGGAGGACGCGACCGGGCTGGTGGACCGCATCCCCTCGGATTACGCGGAAAAGGCCGCGATGACCTCGCAGGGCTATACCAGCGTGCTGGAGAAGCTGGCCGAGCGATTCCACATGGACGAGAAGTTTCTGGCCAAGCTGAACCCCGGCGCCGCCTTCCGGCCCGGCGAGACGATCCACGTCACCGTGCCGGCCAAGCCGATCCGGGCCACCGTCACCCGCATCATCGTGGACAAGGAAACCCGCCGCGTGGCCGCCTATGACGCCAAGGGCAACATGGTCGCGGATTACCCGGCCACCGTCGGATCGGCCGACACGCCCTCGCCGCACGGCAATCACGTCGTCGACGCGGTGGCGCTGAACCCGACCTATACCTACAATCCGCATCGCAACTTCAGGCAGGGCCAGAACGACCGGGTGCTGATCGTCCCGCCGGGGCCGAACGGGCCGGTGGGCAATGTCTGGATCGACCTGTCCGAGCCGACCTATGGCATCCACGGCACCGCCACCCCCTCGCAGCTGTTCCTGAACCAGTCGCATGGCTGCGTGCGGCTGACGAACTGGGACGCCTGGGAGCTGGCGCATATGGTCAAGCCCAAGGTCACGACGGTGGAGTTCCTGCCGCCGGGGGTGCGGATCGCCGATGTGACCGGCGCCTCGCCCATGGTGGCGGCCACCCAGGCGGCGGTCACCACGACCATCGCCGGCACCCGTCCCCCGGCGCGCGGCGACCGGATGCCGCCGCAGGTGATCGCGGCCGAGCTTCCCGCCGCACCGGCGGCGGCAGCGGTTGTTCCCGCCCCGACCGAGACCGCGGCGACCGCCGCCGCCGCGACGGTGGTGACGCCCGAGCCCCTGGTCATCACCCCGCCGGTGCCGGTCTCGGAAGAACCGCTGGTGCCCGACACGCCGCATCCCGCCACGGTCGAGGAAGAGCCGGAATACCCTTCCGACGCCGTGCTGCCTGACAGCCTGCCGGGAGAGGCGCCGGGCAGCGTGACGCTTTATCCCCAGCCCGGGCAGCCCTGAGATGCGCGGGCTGCTGGCGGGGCTGACGGTGCTGCTGACCGCGCTGCCGGGCCAGGCCCCGGCCGAGGAGGCGCCGGTTCCGCGTCCCGGCCGCCCGGCCGAGGACCGCCCCGCCCCGCGCCCCGACCATGAAGCCGCCCCGGCAGAGCCCGCAACCACCGCCGAACCCGCGCCCCGGCCCCAGGAACCGCCCGCCGAGGACGAGCAATCCGAGAGGGCCGGCCCTCCGGCCCCGCCGATCCGCGCCACACTGCGGGAAAGCGATTTCGCCTATTCCGCCTGCCTGCTGGAGCTGACCCTGCTGGGCGCCGATTTCAGCGAAGCGCCGCCTATCCTCGACCCCGAACAGCGCGATTGCGGCATCGACCGGCCGATCCTGCTGCGCCAGCCGCTGCCCGGCATCGAGATCCCGGGCGGTGCCCCCATGCGCTGCGATACGGCGCGGCATCTGGCGCATTGGCTGCGCGATTTCGTGCGGCCAGCCGCGGCCATGCTGCCGGGCCAGCCGCGGCTGGTCGCGCTGGAGCCGGGCTCGACCTATCAATGCCGGCCCACGGTCGGGAATGCGGGCGAGACCCTGTCCGAACACGCCTTCGGCAATGCCTTCGACATTGCCGCCTTCCGCTTCGAGGACGGCACGCGTCTCGCCGTCGAGCCGCGCCAGGACAGCGGCGACCTGCAGGAAGCCTTCCAGCGCGCGGTACGCGGCACGGCCTGCCTGCATTTCACCACCGTCCTCGGACCCGGCGCCAATGCGGCGCATGACAACCACCTGCACCTGGACATCAAGGCCCGGCGCGGCGGCTTTCGGCTGTGCCAATAGGCGCTAGCGCCGGACCCGGTCCAGCTCCAGATATTCCGGATCGAACCGCGCCAGCCGCGCCAGACCCGCCCAGTCGAGGATCTCGACCTCGCCGCCGTTCCAGCGGATCAGCCCGCCGGCGCGCAGGTCGCGCACCGCACGGTTCACATGGATCGGCGTATAGCCCAGGATGTCGGCCAGCTCTTTCTGCAGCAGCGGCAGGGTGAAGCGGTGGTTCTGCGCCGCGCCGACACTGGCGAGCCGGGTGTAGAGTTCGCACAGCAGATGCGCCAGATGCGCGCTGGAGCGCAGCGAGGCCGCCGCGACCAGCCATTGCCGATGGATCGCCGCATCGATCACCGTGGACATCCACAAGAGCCGCGTCAGATGCGGGAAATGCTGCGTGACCTCCCGCAGGGAGGCATGATCGACGAATTCGACCTCGGATTCGCCGACCGAGATCACGTCATGCTCCAGCCCGGCCAGCACGAAGCCGTGCAGATCGACGAAATCGCCCGGCACATGCAGGGCGGTGATCACCCGCTCGCCCGGCCGGCCGGTCAGTTCGTGCTGGCGCGCCGCCATGCCGCGCAGCATCATGCAGCTGCGCGTCGCCAGCCGCCCCCGGGGCACGATCACCTCGCCCGGGCGAAAACAGGCATGCGTGGTCGGAATCGCCCGAAGACAGGCGATGTCGGATTCGGAAAGCAGGTCCCTTCGCTGCAGGTAGCGGACGAAATATTCGGTGATGGCCATGACGCTCCTCGGCTCGACCGCGGGAGAGTGTCAACTCGACGGCGGCGGTGCAATGACCTCGGGTCACAGGTTAACATTCATCAATCATGCCATAACCTTGCCGGATTCATAGACTTCTTTCGGCTCAGGCCGCCCTTGCCGGCGCGCCCACCGCCTCGGCCAGAAGCGCGAAGCTGTGCTTCGCATCGCGGCTTGACCGGGTGAAGAACTGGTCCAGCGCCGGATAGAGCCGCACCGCCTCGTCCAGCCGGGCGTCGGTGCCCGGGGAATAAAGCCCGGCGCGGATCATCAGTTCGGATTCGGCATAGGTGCCCAGCATCGCCCGCGCCCGCGCGATCAGCGCGTTCTCGGCCGGCGTCGCCGCCTGCGGCAGGGAGCGCGAGACCGAGCGCAGCACGTCCACCGCCGGAAACCGGCCGCGCTCGGCGATGGCGCGGTCCAGCACGACATGGCCGTCCAGCACGCCGCGCAGGATGTCGGCCACCGGCTCCTCCATGTCCGAACCCGCGACAAGCACGCTGAAGATCGCGGTGATGTCGCCCGCACCCTCGGGCCCCGGCCCCGAGCGTTCGGCCAGCGACATGATCAGATGCGAGGTCGAGGGGGGAAAGCCGCGATAGCTGGGGCTTTCCCCCGCCGCCAGCGCGATCTCGCGATGCGCCTCGGCGAAGCGGGTGATCGAATCGGCCAGGAACAGCACGTGCCGGCCCTGATCGCGGAAATGCTCGGCCACCGTCATCGCCGCCCAGGCGCAGCGCCGTCGCATCAGCGGCGACTGGTCCGAAGTCGCCGCCACCACCACCGAGCGCGCCATGCCCTCCTCGCCCAGCGTCTCCTCGACGAATTCGCGCAGCTCGCGCCCGCGCTCGCCCACCAGCGCGATCACCACCACATCGGCCGAGACCCCCTTGGCCAGCGCGGAAAGCAGCGTGGACTTGCCGACGCCCGAACCCGCAAACAGCCCCATCCGCTGGCCGCGCACCAAAGGCAGGATGGTGTCGAAGACCGCAAGCCCGGTATCGAGCCGCCCGCCCAGCCGGTTGCGCAGGGCGGCCGGCGGCGGGGCAGGACGAAAGCCGCGCTCTTCCCCGCCCGCGACCAGGGGGCGCCCGTCCAGCGGCCTGCCGAAGGGGTCGATGATTCGCCCCACCCAGGCATTCGCCGGCGCCAGCGAGGGCGCAAAGACCAGCTCGACCCTTGTGCCGATCGACAGCCCGTCCATCGGCCCCTCGGGCAGGATCGCCGCCCGATCCTCATGCAGGGCGACAATTTCTCCGCCGAGGACTTCCCCGGAACGCATTGAAAATACGACTCGATCTCCAAGGGACGCATGGCTGTTCAGCCCGCCCGCCAGGATCAGACCGGCCTGGATGGCGCCGACCTGCCCGAAATGCCGGGTCATGCGGACCCGCCGCATCCGCGACGCGATAGATTGCATTTTATCCATTCCGACCTCGTTTTTTCCCGCCGGCGCCACCGCCTCGAAAGGGTTTCTAAACCTGTTGAGGTTAAGACCGGGTTTATCGGAACCTGAGGAGACGCCTCGATGTTTGACCGGATCGATACCTTGCGGATGGCCAGTTCCCTGACGGCCCACGCGGCCGAACGGCAAAAGCTGATCGCCCGGAACGTCGCCAATGCCGACACGCCCGGCTTTCGCTCGCGCGATCTTGCGGGCTTCGCCGAGACCTATCGCACGCATGTCACCGAGGGCATGCACGCCTCGCGGCCGGGGCACCTCACCGGCGTCGGCTGGGGCAATGACAAGGGCCGCGTCCTGGACGACGGCGGCGAGCCGTCGCCCAACGGCAACACCGTTTCGCTGGAAGAGGAGATCTTTCGCAGCGCGGCGGCAAAGCGCGAATTCGATCTCTCTCTGGCGGTGACGAAATCCTCGCTCGGGCTGATTCGCACCAGCCTCGGCCGCCGCGGCTAGGGGATGCGCAGATGACCGATTCGCTTTCCGCAGTCGAACTCGCCGCCTCGGGGATGCGGTCGCAGGCGGTGCGCCTGCGCCATATCTCGGAAAACATCGCCAATGCCGACACGCCCGGCTATCGCCGCAAGGTCGTCGCCTTCCAGGAGCAGGTCGATTTCGGCCGGCGGACCGGCGCCGTCGCGGCCGGCCCGACGCGTTTCGACCGGCGCGAACTGCCGCGCATCTACGACCCGGCCCATCCGATGGCCGATGACGAAGGCTATTATTCGGGCTCCAACGTGGACCTGATCATCGAGATCGCCGACGCGAAAGAGGCTGGCCGCAGCTACGAGGCCAATCTGCGCGTCTTTGAACAGTCCCGCCAGATGGGCAGCGCCCTGCTGGATCTGATCCGCCGCTAGGGGAACCGCCATGATTTCATCGACATTCGCCGCAACCGCCTACGACCATGCCCGCCATGCCGTCGCGCCGGCCGATGGCCTGCCCCAGGGCGTGACCGCCGCCGCCTCGGACTTCGCCCGGGTGATGGAGCAGGTCGATATCGCCGCCACCGGCGCCATGACGGGCAAGGCCGACACGCATGAGCTGGTCCAGAGCATCGCCCAGGCCGAGATCGCGCTCGAGACCGTGGTCGCCATCCGCGACAAGGTGGTCGAGGCCTATCAGGAAATCCTGCGCATGCCGGTCTGAGGGGGAACCATGGACGAGAACCTGATCTTCGACCTGACCCGGCAGGCGCTGTGGATCGCCGTGCGCATGGCCGCGCCGCTGCTGATCGTGGCGCTGGTCACCGGCGTGGTCATCGGCCTGTTCCAGGCCCTGACCTCGGTGCAGGAGATGACGCTGACCTTCGTGCCCAAGATCGGCCTGATGCTGATGGTGTTCTGGGTCAGCATGAGCTTCATGACCGCGACGCTCACCAGCTTCTTCACCGACCAGATCCTGCCGCAGATCGCGGGGTCCTAGGCCATGGACAACGCGATCTATGCCGCCCTGACCCGGCAATCCGGCCTGATGCGCGAGATGCGCACCGTCGCCAACAACATCGCCAATGCCGACACCGCGGGCTTCCGCCGCGAGGGGGTGGTGTTTTCGGAATACATGGTGCCGCTTGATCGCCGCGGGGAAACGCTGGCCATGGCCAACGGCCGTGGTCGCATGGTCGATCTCAGTCCCGGCGGCATGACCCAGACCAACGGCCAGTTCGACATGGCCATCGACGGCGAGGGCTTCCTGATGGTGCAGACGCCGCAGGGCAACCGCCTGACCCGCGCCGGCGCCTTCATGACCAATGCCGAGGGCGAGCTGGTCAATCCCGACGGCTACCAGCTGCTCGATGACGGCCAGGCCCCGATCGTGATCCCGGCGGGGGTCCGCGGCATCGGCATCGGCACGGATGGCACCGTCTCGGCCGACGGCAATCCGATCGGGCGCATCGGCGTCTTTGCCGGTCCCGAGCCGTCGAAGCTGCGGCACGAGGCCGGCACGCTCTTCGATCCGGGCGGCGCGGTCGAGCCGCTTGACGACGCGGTGCTGCGCCAGGGTTTCCTCGAGGATTCCAACGTCGATCCGGTGCTGGAGATCGCGCGCATGATCGAGGTCCAGCGCGCCTATCAACTGGGCCAGAGCTTCCTTGACCAGGAAGACCAGCGCATCCGCCAGGCCATCACCTCCCTGACCCGGTGAAAGGACAGAACATGAGAGCTCTTCAGATCGCGGCGACCGGCATGAGCGCGCAGCAGATGCGCGTCGAGGTCATCTCGAACAACCTCGCCAACATGTCCACCACGGGCTACAACGCCCGGCGCGCGGAATTCGCCGATCTGCAATATCAGCAGGCCACCCGGCCGGGCACCCTGACCGCGACCACCGGGGCCATGGTGCCGGCGGGCATCCAGCTTGGCCTGGGCGTGCGCCCGGCCAGCGTCACGGTCATGCTGGCGCAGGGTTCGCTGACCCAGACCAACGGCGATCTGGACATCGCCATCGACGGCAGCGGCTATCTCGAGGTCACGATGCCTTCGGGCATCTCGGCCTATACCCGGGACGGCAGCCTCAAACGCTCGGCCGAGGGGCAGGTCGTCACTTCGGAGGGCTATCCGCTAGTCCCCGACATCACCATCCCCGAGGACGCCCGCAGCATCTCGATCAATGCCGATGGCGAGGTCTTCGCCTATTTCAACGACCGCGTCGAACCCGAAAACCTCGGCCAGATCACGCTGGCCAGCTTCATCAACGAAAAGGGGCTCGAGGCGATCGGCTCGAACCTGTTCCTGGAAACCGTCGCTTCGGGCGCCCCGCAGGTCGCCACGCCGGGCCAGGAGGGGCTGGGCACGATCCGCGCCGGCTACCTCGAGGAAAGCTCGGTCGATCCCGTGCGCGAGATCGCCGAACTGATCAAGGCGCAGCGCGGCTATGAGCTGAACTCCAAGGTGATCACCGCGGCGGACCAGATGCTCGGCACCACGGTGCAGGTGCGGTGATGCGGCTGCTTGTCCTCGCGCTCGCCTTTCTGCCGCATTGGGCGCTTGCCGGGCCGGTGGTGGCCACGCGAACCCTGCCGGCCGGCACCGTGATCTCGGCCGCGGATGTGACCATCGCCGAGGGACAGGCGGGCGGGCCCCAGGACATCGCGCAGGTGCTGGGCCAGCAGCTGCGCGTCATGGTTTATCAGGGACGGCGCATCGACCCCTCGGCCCTGACCGCGCCGACCCTTGTCGGCCGCAATCAGATCGTCACCATCGCCTACGAGAGCTCCTCCCTGCGCATCGAGGCCGAGGGCCGCGCGCTTTCGGCCGGCAGCGTCGGGCAGATCATCCGCGTGATGAACAACGCGTCGCGCGTGACCGTCTCGGGGCGCGTCGCCCCGGACGGGACGGTCATCGTCCAGCAAAACTGAAAGTCATTCCATGCCCCAGAACATGCATCCCCGCCCCGTCCTCCTGCTTGGCGCCCTGTCGCTGGCCCTGTCGCTTTCGGCCTGCGGCCGGGTCTCGCAGGTCGGCCGGGTTCCCGCCATGACCGAACCCGAAAGCAGCGTCGAGTTCCAGGCCATGACTTCCTCGGGCTACGGCATCGGCACGCTTCCCGACCGGCCGGACAGCACGGCCTCGCTTTGGTCCGGCGCGCAGAATTCGCTGGTCGCGGACCGGCGCGCCACCAGCCGCGGCGACATCCTGACCGTGGTCATCGAGATCGACGACCGGGCCGAGATCCAGAACAGCTCGGGGCGCAGCCGCAGCTCGGCCGACAAGGTCAGCATCCCCTCGCTGATGGGCCTGCCGCAGCGCATCGACGAGATCCTGCCCGACGGCGCCAGCATGGACGAACTGGCCGAGGCCAAGGCCTCCTCCAGCTTCAAGGGCAGCGGCAATATCTCGCGGCGGGACAAGCTGACCCTGCGCGTCGCCGCCACGGTCGTCGATCGCCTGCCCAATGGCGTCCTGAAAATCCAGGGCACCCAGGAGGTCCGGGTGAACTATGAGGTCCGCGAGCTGACCGTCAGCGGCTTCGTGCGCCCCTCGGATATCGGGCGGCGCAACGAGATCGCCTATGACCGCATCGCCGGGGCGCGCATTTCCTATGGCGGACGCGGGCAGATCAGCGATGTTCAGCAGCCGCGCTATGGCCAGCAGATCGCCGATATCCTCCTGCCGTATTGAGGGGGAAGGCCGTGAAGAAGATCCTGCTTATCCTGATCCCCCTGCTGGCCTTCGTCGGCGGCTCGGTGGGGGGCGACATGCTCGGCGGCGGAAAGGCCGCCGGGAAAGCCGAGGCGAAGCCGGGCGCCGATACCGAAACCGTGGCGGAAGCCGGCGGAGCGCATGCCCCCAACGCCTCGGCGGCGGCCGAGGGCGGCCATGGCGGCGGCGCGGAAAGCGGTGCGAGCCTGGATTGGTTCAAGTTTCCGAACCAGTTCTTCGTGCCGATCCTGCGCAACGGCACCCCCACGGCGGTGATGATCCTGTCGCTGAGCATCGAGATGCCCGCCACGGCCCGCTCCGATATCGAGGCCCAAGAACACCGGTTGCGCGACGCGTTGCTGAATGCGCTGATGATCGAAGCCAATACCGGCGGTTTCGATGGCAATTTCACCGCCGAACCGGCGCTGCAGCGGCTGCGCGCGGCCCTGCTGGCCGCCGGACAGAAGGCCGCGGGTCCGAATGTGAAGCGCATCCTGATCGAGGATATCGGCCGGCAGGCGCAATGACCCTCGCATCTGCCCCTCTGGTCCGCGGCCCGGGGTCGCTATAGGTAAGGCGCACCGAGACCGGAGACCGAGTTGCACCCGCCGATCACCATCGTCATGGCCAGCTATAACGGAGGGCGCTTCATCCGTCCCCAGCTGGACAGCCTGGTCGCGCAAAGCGTCGCGAACTGGCGGCTGATCGTCTCGGACGACGGCTCGACGGACGGCACGCGGCAGATGGTGTCGGATTTCGCCCGAACCCGCCCGGCGGGCCAAGTCGAGCTGATCGACGGGCCCGGGCTGGGCTCGACGCGGAACTTCCTGCAGCTGACGCGCCGCGTCGAGCGCGGCGGCTGGCTGGCCTATGCCGACCAGGACGATGTCTGGCTGCCCGACCGGCTGGCGCGGGGCGTGTCCTTCCTGACCGGCCGGCAAGGCCCGGCGATCTACGCGGCCCGGACCACGATCTGCGACGAGGCGCTCAACCCCGTCGCAGCGGCGCCGCATTTTCCCGGGCCTTTCGGGTTTCGCAATGCGCTGATCCAGGCCTGCCTGCCGGGGAACACCATCCTTGCCAATGGCGCGGCGGTGCGGCTTTTGCAATCCGCCGCGCCCGCCGCCGAAAGCGCCGACATCGTCTCGCATGACTGGTGGGCCTATCAACTGCTGTCGGGCGCCGGCGCCGAAATCATGCGGGACCGGGCCCAGGTGCTGCTCTACCGCCAGCACCCGGGCAATCTGATGGGGCGCAACGATACCGCGCGGGCCCGCGCCGCGCGGGTCTCGATGCTGATGGACGGCCGCTTCGCCGACTGGCTCTTTCGCAACCAGCAGGCCCTGGAACCGGTCGCTCATCTGCTTCTGCCCTCGAACCGGCGCCTGCTGCACCGCTTTGGCGACATGCTATGCTCCAGCGGTCCGCGGGCCTTCGCCGAAATCTTGCGCATGCGGCTTTACCGACAGACGCGGGCGGGCACGCTGGCCGTTCTCGCCGCCGCCTTGGCTGGACGCTTGCGCCGGCCGAATCGCTAGGGCCTGCGGGTTCAGCGCAAAGGCCGGACGTCTTTCCCCTCCCTCGCGCCGAAACTCTTCGGGCACAGGCAGGGGCCGTGCCCTAGGACGGATCGACATTCAGGATTCCGTTTTGGCTTGATGTCTGATTCATAGGGCTCCGTGATTTGTCACGGCGCTTGAGATGGACACCAAACGCTATGAGTCGAGGCGTAGTGGGGGCGAATAGCGCCCCTGCTGGCGGGGACGGCTGGTGATCCCGGCCGCACTGGAACGGATAATCGTTTGTGTGTGAACGGTGTTTTCCGGGTTCTACGATCAGGCGCGCATTGGCGCGATCTACCCCAACGCTACGGCAAGTGCAGGAGCGTCCACAAGCGCTTTTCCCGCTGGGCCGAGGGGGCGGGGAGAAGGTCTTCGCCTCGTTGATCAAGGATCGCAACAACAAGTCCCTGATGCTGGACACCGCTCCGGTCCGCGCCCACCAGCAGGCGGCGACCGAAAAAAGGGGGATCGGAACCAGGCTCTGGGGCGCTCCCGGGGAGGATTGACCACTAAGGTCCATATGCTCGCCGACAGGCTCAGCAGACCGTTGCGCTTCATTCTCACGCCCGGTCAGGCAGGCGCATCACAACGGCGGCCGCTTTGCTCGAAGGCTTCAATGCCAAGGCTGTTCTGGCCGGTAAAGCCTATGACGCCAATTGGTTAAGGGCAATCATCAGCCAGATGGGAGCCGAAGCGGTCATCCCTTGCAACCCTACCCGCAGCTGTCCCCCCGCGACCTTGCCGCGTACAGACTACGCAACCGCATTGAGCGCTGCTTCAACAAGCTCAAGCACTTCTGGCGCTTCGCAACCAGATACGACCGCCTCGCAAGACACTTCCTCGCATTCATCCATCTCGCCGTTGCTATGATCTGGATGCGATGAATGTCGATTAAGACTAGGGGCAGCCCGGCCAGCAAGGCGGTTCGTCACGCTGCACGGGCGAATGCCCCGAAGACGGCCAGGAACAACCCGACCCGACCAGCCGGGCAGGCAATCGTGGCGGATAGCTGCGGCGGACTTGCATGATCGAATCGGCACGGAAGGCCCGACCTTGCCGGACTACTGCGGTATTGATTCTCGACCTGATCGGCTTCGGGGCGGCAGTCCGCGATAGCCAAATGCGGCAGAGGCCGTCAGAGGAAAGCTACGATCCTGGAAGCAAGAGTTCCACGGGGCTAAGCCTCGCGGGCGCCTCACTGCTCCTGCAACGGAGCGGGAGAGCCATGCTGACAATGCAGGCCGGCCGCCTGCAGCGGGCACCGGTCGCGTCACCATGACCATGCCTGGCTCGGCCACGGGCGCGGCATGCCGAGTGCCGCAGCCCGATGCATCGTCGTGATTTCCTACAAGCTTTCGGCATACAAGGACCAGCGAACGTGGGGTTCCAGAGGCGGGCGCTTCGCTGGCGCAGCAAGCCATTCGCTAGGTTGAATCATCCAAGGCCTTCGAAGCCGCGACGCGCAGGCTGTGCTTTCATTCTAGACCTATTTTCATGATGTGCAGATATCTGGCGCGGAGAAGGCGGCAGGCGAGAAGCCCCCAACGTGGCATAGCACGCCGGGTCCTTGCGGCGCGATATCCGGGCTGCCCAGGTCGGGGGCACAGAAAGCCGGCCGACCAGGCAAAGGTGGCGGTGAAGCGGGCACCGTGCGCATCGCCAGCCATGCTCCGTCCCGCGCCACGCCCGCGCCACGCCAAGACCGCACCCCGCCTGAGCGCGCCCGCGCGAAACCGGGGCCGGCCGCGCGCCCGGAACATAGCCGTCAGGATACGCCTGCCGGAAGCAGAGCGGGCAAGGAACGGGGCGGGGTCCTGCGTCGCGGGCCTGCGCTTCAGCTCAGCAGCCGCGCAAGATAGTTGCCGTACTGGTTCTTGGAGAACTTGCGCGCCTGATCGCGCAGCCGCTCGGCATCAATCCAGCCCTGGCTATAGGCGATCTCTTCCGGGCAGCCGGTCTGCAGCCCCTGGCGCTGCTCCAGCGTGCGCACGAAATTGCCGGCATCCAGCAGGCTGGCATGGGTGCCGGTGTCAAGCCAGGCGAAGCCGCGCCCCATGCGCTCGACCGTCAGGCTGCCCTCGTGCAGATAGGTTTCCAACAGCGTCGTGATCTCCAGCTCGCCCCGGGCCGAGGGCCGCACCTCGCGCGCGCGGGCGGGTGCGCTGCCGTCCAGGAAATAAAGCCCGGTCACCGCGTAATCCGAGGGCGGAACCTCGGGCTTTTCGATGATCGCGCTGGCCCTGCCCTGCTCGTCAAAGGCCACCACCCCATAGCGTTCGGGGTCGGCGACGCGATAGCCGAACACCGTGCCGCCCTGGATCCGGCGGTCCGCGGCCTCCAGCAGCAGCGACAGGCCATGGCCGAAGAAGATGTTATCGCCCAGCACCATGGCCGAGGGGCTGCCGGCCAGGAAATCCTCGGCCAGCAGATAGGCCTGGGCCAGCCCGTCGGGCGAGGGCTGCACCAGATAATGGAAGCTGAGCCCCCATTGGCTGCCGTCGCCCAGCAACCGGCGGAACTGGTCCTGATCCTCGGGCGTGGTGATGATGGCGATCTTGCGGATGCCGGACAGCATCAGCACGGTGATCGGGTAATAGACCATCGGCTTGTCATAGATCGGCAGCAGCTGTTTCGACACGCCCATGGTGATCGGATAAAGCCGCGTGCCCGACCCGCCGGCCAGAATGATGCCCTTGCGGCGGCTGGCGGGAGTTTCGGATTGGGTCATGGTTTCAGCTCCTGCAAGACCTTGGCGAGACCGGCACGCCAGTCGGGGCGACTGATGCCGAAATCCCGCAGAATGGCGGCGCAATCCAGGCGCGAATTGGCCGGGCGTCGGGCGGGGGTGGGATAGTCCGCCGTGGAAATCCCGGTGACGCGGCAGGAGAGGCCCGCCTGCGCCATGATCTCGCGCGCGAAGCCGGCCCAGCTGGTGTCGGGCGCCCCGGCGAAGTGATAGAGGCCGCCGCGCGCCGCATCGGCCCGCATGGCGTCCAGCATGGTCAGGCCGGCGGCAGCGATGTCGGCCGCCGGGGTCGGTCCGCCCTGCTGGTCGGCGACGACGCGCAGCTCGTCGCGCTCGGCGCCCAGCCGCAGCATGGTCCTGACGAAATTCGCGCCATGGGCCGAGAACACCCAGGAGGTGCGCAGCACCGCCCATTGCCCGCCGGCGGCGGCGATGCCGCGCTCTCCGGCCAGCTTGGTCGCGCCATAGACGCCCAGCGGGCCGGTGGGATCGGTCTCGGACCAGGGCCGCTCGCCCGAGCCGTCGAAGACGTAGTCGGTCGAGAGATGCAGGAAGGGCACGCCCCGTTCCACTGCCGCCCGGGCCATGGCGGCGGGCGCCTCGGCATTGACGGCGCGGGCCAGGTCGGGCTCGGATTCGGCGCGGTCCACGGCGGTATAGGCCGCGGCGTTCAGCACCGCCGCACAGTCTGATGCCCGGATCGCCGCGGCGCAGGCGGCGGGATCGGTCAGATCGGCCTGGTCGCGGCCGAGGAATCGCGCCCCGGGCGCCAGCCGCGCCAGCTCGGTCGCGACCTGTCCGGTGCGGCCGAAGACCAGAAGGTCCTTCATGCCGTGCCGAGCCTTTCCCCGACCCCCTGCCGGGTCAGCAGCGGCCGCCACCACTCCTCGTTTTGCAGATACCATTCGACGGTGCGGGCCAGCCCCTCCTCGACCGTGACCGAGGGACGCCAGCCCAGCTCGGTGCGGATGCGGGTCGGGTCGATGGCATAGCGCCGGTCGTGGCCCGGACGGTCGGCGACGAAGCGGATCAGCCGGTCATGCGGCGCGGCATCCGGGCGCAGCCGGTCCATATGTCCGCAGATGGTTCGCACGAGGTCGATGTTCCTGGCCTCGTTCTCGCCGCCGATATTGTAGCTGCGGCCGATGCGGCCCTTTTCCAGCACCAGCAGCAGCGCGTCGGCGTGATCCTCGACATAAAGCCAGTCGCGGATATTGCCGCCGTCGCCATAGACCGGGATCGGCCGGCCGTGCAGCGCGTTCAGGATCACCACCGGCACCAGCTTTTCCGGGAAGTGGAAGGGCCCGTAATTGTTGGAGCAATTGGTCAGCACCACCGGCAGGCCATAGGTCTCGTGCCAGGCGCGGACCAGATGGTCCGAGGCGGCTTTCGAGGCCGAATAGGGGCTGCGCGGGTCGTAGGGCGTGTCTTCGGTGAACTGGCCGGTCTCGCCCAGCGAGCCGAAAACCTCGTCGGTCGAGATGTGGTGAAAGCGGAACCCCTCGGGCCGGCCCTGCGCGGTCCACCAGGCCCGCGCCGCCTCAAGCAGGTTGTAGGTGCCGGTCACGTTCGTCTCGATGAAGGCGCCCGGCCCGTCGATCGAGCGGTCCACATGGCTTTCCGCGGCCAGATGCATGATCGCGTCGGGCCGGTGCGCGGCCAGGATGCGGTCCAGCGCCGCGCGGTCGCGGATGTCGGCCCGTTCGAAGGCATAGAGCGGGCTGCCGGCGACCGGGGCGACGTTCTCGAGATTGGCGGCATAGGTCAGCGAATCGAGGTTCACCACCCGGTGCCCCCGCGCCACCGCCAGCCGCACCACCGCCGAACCGATGAATCCCGCGCCGCCGGTCACCAGAATCTTCATAATCTCGCCTCGTAATCAAAAGGCCCTTCATAGGTGAAAGGGCTGTCGAACTCGTCCAATGCCGGGGCGTCCGCGTCCTTGGCCGACAGGATCGGCCGGGCGCCGACGCCCCAGTCGATGCCGATACTGTCCCAAGCCACCGCCCCATCGCAATCCGGCGCGTAATGATCTGTACATTTGTAGAGGATTTCCGTGTCCGGCTCGCGCGTCACGAAACCATGCAGGAACCCAGGCGGAATCCACAGCTGGCGGCCGTTCTCGAAGGACAGCTCGCAGCCGGTCCATCGCCCATAGGTCGGGCTGCCCCTGCGGATATCGACCGCGACGTCGAACAGCCGCCCGCGTCCGCAGCGCACCAGCTTGCCCTGCGCATGCGGCGGGGCCTGGAAATGCAGCCCCCGCAGCGTGCCGGGCGCAGCGGATAAGGAATGATTATCCTGAACGAATTCCGGCAGATCGAGCCCCGCCTCGTGCAGGGTCCGCCGGTTCCAGCTTTCGCAGAAGAAGCCGCGCTCGTCGCCGAACCGCCGCGGAACGAGGACCAGCACGCCCGGAAGCGAGGTCTTTTGAATCTGCATCTGTCCCTACCAGATTTTGCTTCTCGCAAGGGTGCGTATGGAGGAACTCCCGAACGCGCACAAGCCGCGCCCCCGGCGCCAACCTATGCCTGCGGACGTTAAAATGCACGGGGAATAATGCGTGACTTGGCGGGGCCGGCCGGCGCTTTCTTGGGGCACCACCATCGAGCTGCCACAAGCGAAACCCGCAATGCGTTACCGTCACGTCGCAACCTATATCGGCCCGCAATCGCCCTTCGTGACCAATATCACGGACCTGAAGACCTTTGCCGGGCCGAATGGCCATGCCCTTTACAGCGTGACCCATGTCGGGGGCGGGATCGCCGCCTACCGCATCACCTCGGCCGACCAGCCGATCGAGATGATGGGCGCCCAGCCCCATGCCGCCGCGCTGCGCTATGCCGGCACCCCCGGCGCCAGCATCGTCACGCTGAACGGCGGCCCGGTGCTGTTCGGCACCGGGCTGCGCGAGGCGCTCGGCCACGGCATCCGGCTGGGGGCCGAGGGCGATTTTCGCGACGGCGCGCAATTGCTGGGGCCGGGGGCGCTGCCGGGCGACGTGATCCGGCTGGGGCAGTTCCAGACGCCGCAAGGCAGCTTCCTCTATTCGGCGCGCGACGGGCAGACCGCCTTCGACATCTGGCGCTCGGCCGGAGACGGCTCGATCAGCCATGTCACCCGCGCGGCGCTGCCGCTGGGCTCGGGCGTCCAGGGCACCGAGATCGACGACATGCTGGTCGCCAGGCTGGGCGACCGCAGCTTCATCGTCTCGGCCTCGGCCACCGGCAATTACGTCGCGGTGCAGATGGTCCATGCCGACGGCACGGTCGGCACGGCGCAGATGATCTGGTCCTATCGCGGGCTGGGCATGGACCAGCCCAGCCACCTGGGCACGGTCACGGTCAACGGCGTGACCTGGCTGGTGGTGGCCTCGGCGCAAAGCTCGTCGCTGACGACGATGCGGCTGACCTATGGCGGCGAGCTGCTGCCGGTCGATCACGTCATCGACGAGTTGACCACCCGCTTCGCCGGCGCCACCGCGCTTGAGACCCTGACCCTGGACGGCCGCGGCTATGTCTTCGTCGGGGGCGGCGACGACGGCATCAGCGTCTTCACCCTGCTGCCCGACGGCCGGCTGATGCACCTGACGACGCTGGTCGATACCGACGACCGGGCGCTGGCCGACGTCTCGGCCATCTCGGCGGTGGCGATCGACGGCAGGATCGCGCTTTTCGTCTCCTCCCGCACCGAAAGCGGCATCACGCAATTCGTCTTCGAGCCGGGCGGGACCGGCCTTACCCGGGTGGTGGGCGCGGGCCGGCAATCCGGGACCGAGGGCGGCGACATGATGCGGGCCGGCGCCGAGACGACCAGCATGGACGGCGGCGCCGGGGACGACATCCTGATCGCCGGCAGCAATCCGGTGCAGATGACGGGCGGCGCCGGCGCCGACGTCTTCGTGCCGATGGAGGTCAACGGCAGGATCACCATCACCGATTTCGAGCCGGGCGTGGACCGGCTGGACCTGTCCTTCCTGGGCATGGTCCGCAGCACGGCGCAGCTGGTCTTCAGCCCGCAAAGCTATGGAATCAAGATCTTTTACGGAAATTCGGTAATCTGGATCATGACACGCGACAACACGATGCTCCAGGCGAGCGCCTTCGACAATTCGCTTTTCCCGGTCGCGCATTACGCGCCGCCCGACATGCGCACCGTGGTGGTCGGCACCGCGCGCAACGACACGCTGAGCGCCGGGCGCAACGGCTCGACCGTGCACGGCCATGCCGGCGACGACCTGCTGCTGGGCGGGCCGGGCAATGACATTCTGCACGGCGCGCTTGGCAGTGACACGCTGCAGGGGGGTGCGGGCAACGACACGCTCTATGGCGGGCAGGGCAACGACCGGCTGATGGGCGGGCCGGGGGACGACCGGCTGTTCGGAGGGCTCGGCAACGATACGCTGTTCGGCGGCATCGGCAACGACTATCTGTTCGGCGGCATCGGCAATGACAGCCTGGACGGCGGCGCCGGCGACGACACGCTGTTCGGCGCCGAAGGCCACGACCTGCTGCTGGGCCGCGAGGGCAACGACGCGCTGCATGGCGGCCAGGGTCACGATACGCTTCACGGCCATCAGGGCAACGACCTGCTGCATGGCAATGAAGGCCATGACCTGCTGTTCGGCGGCATCGGCAACGACACGCTTTACGGCGGCCCGGGCAATGACACGCTGCATGGCGAGCCGGGCGATGACATGCTGGTGGGCGGTCCCGGCCACGACAACCTCTTCGGCGGCGCGGGCAACGATTCGCTGCTGGGCCAGGCCGGAAGCGACTGGCTGCAGGGCGACGAGGGCAATGACACGCTCTACGGTTTCCGGGGCAGCGACACGCTGGAGGGCGGGCGCGGCGCGGATACGCTGATCGGCGGGGCCGGCGCCGATGTCTTCGTCTTTTCCGGCTTGGACAATCTGGACGGCAGCACCGACGTCATTCTGGACTTCACCCCGGGCGAGGACCGCATCGATCTTTCCGGGCTGAACCTGACCTTCATCGGCAGCGACGCGTTCTCGGGCGCCGGCCAGGTCCGCGCCGACTGGTCGACGCCCGATGCGCATCGGCTGCTGGTCGATCTGGACGGCGACGGCCGCGCCGAGCTGACCATCGAGCTGGGCGCGTTGGCGCAACTGGACGCCTCGGACCTGTTGCTCTAGCGTTCGAGCAGGTCGCGGTGGCTGCGCTCCAGCAGCATCAGGCCCAGCAGCAGCAGCCCGACCGAGACGCCGATCACCAGCTCGTGGCTGAGATAACGCGCCTCATATGTCGGATAGATGCCTTCGCGCATCAGGCCGACGCAATGGATCAGCGGGTTGAACCACAGGAAATCCTGCGCCTGGCTGGGCATGAGGTCATAAAGAAAGAAGATGCCGGACATCAGGAACAGCGGCCGGGTCAGGATCTGCCAGACGCGTTCCCAGATCGGGAAGGCAGTCATCAGATAGCAGTTCAGCGTTCCGACCCCGACGCCCAGCAGCGTCACCAGCAGCAGCGCCTCGAAGACCGAGGCCAGGTTCACCACAACCGGCAGGCGGTAGATCACGAAGATCCCCGAGATCACCAGCGCGATCACCGCGATATGGGTCAGCGCGTTCAGCAGCACCCGCGCGATCAGCGCATCGATGAAGGTCACGCTGGGATAGGCCAGGAACGGCCGCGAAAAGCGGATCGACGAGGCGGTCTTGTTGGCCAGGTCGTTGAACATGGCGAAGGGCAGGAAGCCGGTGGCGTAGAACAGCGGGAAATTCGAGCCCAGCCCGGGGCTGGTCAGCGCCAGGCTGAAGATCACCGACAGCAGCGCCACCCCCAGCACCGGCTCAAGCACCGCCCAGACATAACCCCCGGCCGAGCGGCCGTAGGTGGTGGCCATCTCGCGCAGCATCAGCGCCGCGACGATCCGCGCCATGCGAAAGCGCGGCCCGTTGCGGGCGGGGCGCCGGCGACGGCGAATTTTGCGGGATTTGTCGAACATGTGAACGCAAATACTGGTCTTGGCAGCCGGCAATATGTAACAAATGCACGCAAAAGGTAAACCAGCGAAAGCGCCATTGCCGTGACCATCCCCTCTGACCCGGCCGGCGGCAAGCCCGGCCAGCCGGCCCGGCCGGCCGGCGATCAGCAATCCTCGGCGCGTCCCGGCCCGCATCCCGGCCAGGGGGGAATGGCCGGACAGGCGGCCCCGCAAGCCGCGCCGCCGCAACGGCCGTTTCAGGCCGTGCAGGCAGCCGGCCCCGATCCGCAGCGCCCGCCGGGCCAGCGGCCGCCCGGCCCTCCGCCCCGGAACCACCCGGCGCAAGGCCAGCCCGGTCCGGGCCAACCCCCGCAGGGCCAGCCCGCGCGACCCGCGGGCGCGCCGGGACAGCAGCGCCCGATGGCGCAGGGCAATCACCCCCCGCCCGCCCTGCGTCCGCAAGGACCGGGACAGGGCCAGCCGATCCCGGTGCGGCCCATGCAGCAGGCCGTGGCGCAGCCCGGCCACCGGACGATGCCCGGCGCGCCCGCGATCCCGGTCCAGCCGGTGCGCCCGCCCGTCGGCCTGGCCCGGCCGCGCCGCCGCCACTGGCTGATGCTGGCCTCGTTCCTGGCGCTGGTGGTGCTGCCGACCGCGGTCTGGGCCTGGTATCTCTGGGTCCGCGCCAGCGACCAATATGTCTCGACCGTCGGCTTCTCGGTCCGCAAGGAACAGGCGACGCCCTCGATCGACCTGCTGGGGGGCCTGGCCCCCTTCGCGGGCGGCACCGGCGCGTCGGACACGGACATCCTTTACGAATACATCCGCAGCCAGGACATGGTCGAAAAGATCGACGCCCGGCTGGACCTGCGCGCGCGCTTCTCGCGCGACTGGCCGCATGACTTCGTCTTCGCCTTCGACCCCGAGGACCATATCGAGGATCTGACCGACTACTGGCAGCGCCAGGTCAAGGTCCTTTACGACAACACCACCGAGCTGATCACCCTGCAGGTCAGCGCCTTCTCTGCGCAGGACGCCCAGGCCATCGCCGCGGCGGTGTTCCAGGAAAGCTCGGACAAGATCAACCAGCTTTCGACCATCGCCCGCGACGACGCCACCCGGCTGGCCAAGGCCGAGCTGGAAAAGGCCCGCGCCGAACTGACCGAGACGCGGCAGGCGATGACCGCCTTCCGCATGCGCTCGCAGATCGTCGATCCCGAGGCGGACCTGGCCGGGCAGATGGGCGTGCTGAGCGGGCTGCAGGCGCAACTGGCCGAGGCGCTGGTCGCCCATGACATGCTGCTGGACAATGCCCAGCCCACCGACCACCGCGTCACCCAGTCGCAGCAGAAGATCGACGCCCTGCGCCGGCTGATCGACGCCGAGCGCGGCAAGTTCGGCGCCGAGGGTCAGGGGCCGTCGGGCGAAAGCTATGCCCAGCTGATGGCCGAATACGAAAAGCTCGCCGTGGACCGCGAATTCGCCGAGGGCGCCTATCGCTCGGCCCGCATCGCCTATGAGACGGCGCTGGCCGAGGCGCAGCGTCAGGCCCGCTACCTGGCCGCCCATATCGAGCCCAAGGTGGCGCAAAGCTCGACCGAGCCGAACCGGCCCTGGCTGCTGGCCATGGTCGCGGGCATGCTGCTGGCCGGCTGGTCGATCCTGGTCCTGATCTATTACAGCATCCGCGACCGCGGCTGAGCCATGATCTGGCTGGAGAACCTGACCAAGGTCTATCGGCTCAAGGGGCGCCGGACCCTGGTCGCGGACAACATCAACGCGGTGTTCCCGACCGGGGCCTCGGTGGCGCTCTTGGGCCGCAACGGCGCCGGCAAGTCGACGCTGCTGCGGATGATCGCGGGCACCGTCTCGCCCACCTCGGGACGGGTGCTGTCGGACGGCACCATCTCGTGGCCGGTGGGTTTCATGGGCAGTTTCCACGGCGAGCTGACCGGGGCCCAGAATGTGCGTTTCGTCGCCCGGATCTATGGCGTGGACAGCGACGAACTGGTCGATTACGTCGAGGATTTCGCCGAGCTGGGCCAGCATTACCACCAGCCCTTCGGCAGCTATTCCTCGGGGATGCGCTCGCGGCTGGCGATGGGCACCAGCATGGGCATCCATTTCGACACCTATCTGGTGGACGAGGTCACCAGCGTCGGCGATGCCGATTTCCGCGCCAAGTCGCAGCGCGTCTTCAACCAGCGCATGGCCAGTTCGGGCGCCATCGTGGTCAGCCACTCCATGCCGATGATCCGCAACATGTGCACCATGGGCGCGGTGCTGGATCGCGGACGCCTGACCGTCTTCGACCGGCTCGAAGAGGCGATCGCCCATCACGAGGCCATCCTGCGCGTCCCGCCCGCCCTGGTCGGGGACTAGGCGGGACGGGGCGACGGTCCTGCGCGGATGGTAACGATGCGTCAGAACGGAAGAAGGGTTGAGCCCTCCGCCAAAGGGCGGAGGTGACGCGGCGCCCGCCGCGCGCTAGACGGGTCGAAACAAGGAGGTTTTCCATGGATACCAAGGCCCTGATCGCCGCCTATTACGACGCCTTCAACGCCGGCCGCACCGACGAGATGCTGGGCTATCTGCATGACGAGATCGAACATCACGTCAACGAGGGCGGCATCCGCCGCGGCAAGGACAAGTTCGCCGAATTCAACGCCCATATGACCCGCAGCTACCGCGAAGAGCTGACCGACATGGTGATCTTCGCCAACGAGACGGGCGACCGGGCCGCGGCGGAATTCGTGGTCAACGGCACCTACCTCGCCACCGACGAAGGCCTGCCCGAGGCGAAGGGCCAGAAATACGTCCTGCCGGCCGGCGCCTTCTTCACCATCCGGGACGGCAAGATCGCGCGGGTGACGACCTATTACAACCTCGCCGACTGGACGCGGCAGGTCTCGGCGTGATCCGCACCGAAAGCCTGACCGGGGATGCCGTGGCCTCCGTGCTGGACGATCTGGCGCGGCTGCGCATCGCAGTGTTCCGCGACTGGCCCTATCTCTATGACGGCGACCTGGAATACGAGCGCGACTATCTGCGCGCCTATCAGTCGCCCGGCGCCGTGGTGGTGGCGGCCTGGGACGGCGAGCGCATGATCGGCGCCTCGACCGGCGCGCCGATGGAGGATCACGCCGACGATTTCGCCGCCGCCTTCGCTGGCCGGCCCGAGCGGCTGGACGAGATCTTCTATTGCGCGGAATCGGTGCTTTTGCCGGACTATCGCGGCCATGGCCTGGGCCACGCCTTCTTCGACGGGCGCGAGGCGCAGGGCCGCGCGCTCGGCCGCCGCTACAGCGTCTTTTGCAGCGTGATCCGCCCGGCCGACCATCCGCTGCGTCCTGCGGACTATCGCCCGCTGGACGGGTTCTGGCGCAAGCGCGGCTATGCTCCGCTGCCCGGCGTCGTGGCCGGGTTCGAATGGAAGGACATCGGCGCGGACGCGCCGACCCGCAAACCGCTGCAATTCTGGATGAAAGAACTGTGACCCGGACCGTCAAGATCGCCGCCGCGGCCTATCCCTTCGACTGGATGGAGGATTTCGACGCCTATCGCGCCAAGATCGCCGCCTGGGTCGAGGACGCAGCCGATTGCGACCTGCTGGTCTTTCCCGAATACGGCGCGATGGAGCTGGCCTCGCTGGGCGGGCGCGAAGTGGCCGGCAACCTCGAAGCCTCGCTGCACGAGGTCGCCCGGCACGAGACCGCGCGCGACGCGCTGCATGCCGAGCTGGCGGCGCGGCACGGGCTGCATATCCTGGCCGCATCGGGGCCCTGCTTCGAGGGGCCGCGCCCGGTCAACCGCGCGGTGCTGTTCGGTCCCGGGGGCCGGATCGGCCATCAGGACAAGCAGGTGATGACCCGCTTCGAGCGCGAGGACTGGGACGTGGTCGGCGCACCGGGCCTGCGGGTCTTCGACACGCCCGTGGGGCGGCTGGGCGTGCTGATCTGCTATGACAGCGAATTTCCCTTGCTGGGCCGGGTTCTGGCCGAGGCCGGGGCCGAGATCATCCTGACCCCCTCCTGCACCGACACGGTGGCGGGCTTCAACCGGGTGAAGATCGGCGCCATGGCCCGGGCGCTGGAAAGCCAGTGCGTCGTGGTGCAGGCCCCGACGGTGGGCGATGTGGACTGGAACCCGGCCATCGACGAAAACCGCGGCGCGGCGGCGATCTATGCGCCGCCGGACGGGCTGTGGCCGGAAAGCGGCGTGCTGGCCGAGGGATTGATGGACGTGCCCGGCTGGGTCAAGGCGCCGGTCGATCTGGATCTGGTGGCGGAAAGCCGGCGGAACGGGCGGGTGCTGCCCTTTGCGCATTGGGGCGAGACGGCGGGAGTGCGGGTGGTGGAATGAGGGAAGGCGCGCAACACGCGCATCATTAACCGAATCTTGTGATCTGCTGTTGGAGGATGCCGCGCGGCATATGAGGTTCCCGGCATGAACATGATCCACACGGAAGCCTATCGAACTGCCTTCAGCGCCTATCTGCGCAAGGGCACGCCGATCCCCTTGTCCCTGAAGCAGGCAGGGACCACGGCACGGTATGTCTGGCGCTGCCAAGGCGACAATTTTGTGCGACCGGCACATCGTGCCAACGATGGCCGCGTGTTTGCATGGGACGATCCCCCTGATACCGCCCATCCGGGCGAGGATTACAACTGCCGCTGCGCGGCCGATCCCTATCCTTGGCGAGACCGAGTTCGCGCTTCACGAATTCACCTCGGATTTCCCGTCCGGCCCCGTCCGGTGTGGGAACCGGGAATTCGTGTCGCACTACTTTGCTGACGGGCGCGCCGTGACCCTGGAAGAGATCGGGCATTTGCGTGAGATCGCCGAGCAATATGCTTATGCTGATGGCGCACAAGGTTCGTTTCGCAGGCTGTCGGGCCAAATTTCCGACGCGGCTCGAGAAAATGGAGCCGGAGAGCTTTACGTGCCTTTCAATAACACCTATCAATTCGGCGACGTAGCCTTTTCGCATGGCAGGGGAACGGTCTCAGGCTCCTTCCTGGGAACGGTCGAATATCACGACGATATGCTGCGGATCACCGGTGAAAGCAACTTTGAGTTCGCCGATGAATTTGCCGATCCTCTGGATATGAATTTCGAACCCGGCGGCATACCCTATCACATCAGCGGAACATGGCGCGCAAGCTTTTCGGCAGAGGTGCTAAGAGACCGCAGAAATAGCATTTACTTTAACCCAAGGAAATGATGGCGATGGAGCGCACGTTCGCCCGTCATCTGCTTCTGCTTCCGGTCTTTCTTTTCCTGTTCTGGGCGGCGGTCGCGGGGGTGCAATGGGTCAGGCACGCGCTCAAAAGCGTCACCCTACCAAATGGCATGATGCTCAAGCTGCAATATTATTTTCCCCGCGCTCCGGTCGCGCTTTTTGCCACGGATGGCAGAACGATCCTTGCCCGCAGGCTTGAATTCCTTTGCTTCAACGATCGCTATGTCAGGGTCACGTCCTACAAATTCGGTGATTCCGGCATTTACGACGCCCAGACCGACGCCAAGGTCCGGGAAGAGCAGTATGACACTGTTGCGCGTGAGCTACGCTCGGGGAGAGGAGGATGCAACGGCTATTACACCGGCCTCCTCGGAGCTGTTTTTCTGCTCGATGGCCAAAAATTCCCGTTCCTGCCGCCTTGCGAATGGCGAAACCTCGACAATCCGGCGTTGAAAACGCCGCGCTTGGTTCGCCCGGCCCTGCAAGGACGGATCAGGGCGGAAACCGCCCGCCGCATCCGACACGAACAAGGCGGAGGCGGACGGCCGCCCCGGACCCTAGCCTAGTCGCCCTCGCTCGGCTCGGCCGGCACCGCCCCTTCGGGCGTCTCGGCGCCCTCGGGTACAGCGCCCTCGGTCGGAACGGCCAGCCGGTTGTCCTCCCACTCGCCCGAGGCGACCTGGCCGGTGGCATAGCGCATCACCCCGGCGCCCTGGCGCTTGCCCATCACGAAATGGCCGGTATAGACATCGCCGTTGGCATAGGTCGCGACGCCCTCGCCGTCGATCTCGCCTTCCTTCCAGCTGCCCTCGTAGCGGAAGCCGTCCGGCGCGATGAGCCGGCCCTTGCCGTGCCGCAGCCCGTCCACGAAGGAACCGTCATAGGTGGTACCGTCGGGATAGGTCGCCTGTCCCTGCCCGTGCCGCTGCCCGTCGCGCCAGGCGCCGTTATAGACATAGCCGTCGGGATAGGTCATGCGGCCCTGCCCCTCGTTGCGGCCGCGCTTGAAGCCGCCCTCGTAGACCAGGCCGTTGGCGTATTTGGCCACGCCCTGCCCCTCGATCACGCCCTCGACCCATTCGCCGTCATAGCTGGCGCCATCCGGATAGGTGATCAGCCCACGCCCATGCGGTAGGTCGTTTTGCAGCGCCCCCTCGTAGATCGAGCCGTCGGGATAGGTGATGCGGCCCAGACCCTCCATCCGGCCCTCGACCCAGTCGCCGGTATAGACATAGCCGTCGGTGCCGGTGAAGGTGCCGACGCCCCAACGCTTGTCGGCGCGGAAATCGCCCTCGTAGCGGTCGCCATTGGCATAGGTCGCCACGCCCTTGCCCTCGCGCTTGCCATTGGCGAAGCGGCCCTCGTAGCTGTCGCCCGAAGGCTGGGTCAGCTTGCCCTGCCCGGCCATCTGACCCGCCGACCAGCCGCCCTCGTAATTCAGCCCGTCCGCCATGGTCAGCTTGCCCTGGCCGGACCGCTGGTTCGCCTTCATCTCGCCTTCATAGGTGGCGCCGTCGGGATAGGTGATCTTGCCGAAGCCTTCCTTGACGCCGGCCTTCCAGTCGCCCTCGTAGCGATAGCCGTTCGGCTGGGTCAGCACCCCCTTGCCGTCGTGCAGCGCGTTCAGGAAGCCGCCCTCATAGGCCGAGCCGTTGGCGTAATGCGCCACGCCCTGCCCGGTGATCTGGCCGTCCAGCCAGTCGCCCTCGTAGCTGCCGCCATCGGCATAGGTGATCTTGCCCTTGCCATGCGGCTTGCCGCGGGCAAAGGCGCCCTCGTAGACCGAGCCGTTGGGGAATTTCGCCACGCCCTGACCCAGGATCTCGCCCTCAACCCAGTCGCCGGTATATTCGTAGCCCGAGGGCAGCGTATAGGTGCCGCGCCCGTGCTGCTTGCCGTTGCGGAAGGTGCCCTCGTAGACGCCGCCGTCGTCATATTGCTTGGTGATGACCGCCTGGGCACCGGCCATGCCCGCGCCGGCAAGGATCACCGCGCAGGCGACAAGGGCTGCCTTCATGGGTGCTGCACTCCGCCTCGTTGCTGCTTTTGGCATCGGTTTATCGCAAGGGGCGCGCCGGCGCAAAGCCCGACTTTTCCTTTGCCGCGCGCTGACCTATCAACGGGGGCAAGATCCGGTAAGGAAGCGCCATGACCGACACGTTCCGCATCACCCTTGGACAGCTGAACCCGACCGTGGGCGACCTGCCCGGCAACGCCGCCAAGGCGCGCGAGGCCTGGGCCGCGGCGCGCGAGGCCGGCGCCGACCTTCTGGCCCTGCCCGAGATGTTCATCACCGGCTACCAGACGCAGGACCTGGTGCTGAAGCCCGGCTTCACGCAGGAGGCCATGGCCCATATCGTCGATCTGGCGCGGGACTGCGTGGACGGCCCCGCCATCGGCATCGGCGGCCCCTATGCCGAGGAGGACCGGCTTTACAACGCCTATTGGATCCTCAAGGGCGGCAAGGTCGTGGCGCGGGTGCTCAAGCACGAATTGCCGCACAAGCAGCTGTTCGACGAATGGCGGCTGTTCAATGTCGGGCCGATCTCGGGGCCCTACAGCCTGGACGGGCTGCGCATCGGCAGCCCGATCTGCGAGGACGCCTGGTGGCCCGAGGTCTGCGAAACGCTGGCCGAAACCGGGGCCGAAATCCTGCTGGTCCCGAACGGCAGCCCCTATCACCGCAACAAGCTGGACCTGCGCATGGGCCATATGGTCGCCCGCGTGGTCGAGACCGGGCTGCCGCTGATCTACCTGAACTCGGTCGGCGGGCAGGACGACCAGGTCTATGACGGCGGCAGCTTCGTGCTGAACCCGGGCGAGGATGGCGGCGCGGTCAAGGTCATGCAGCTGGCGCCCTTCGACGAGATGCTGGCGCATGTCGATTTCACCCGCACCCCGCAAGGCTGGCGGGCTGTGCCGGGCCGGATGGACCACATGCCCGACGAGTGGGAGCAGGACTACCGCGCCATGATGGAAGGATTGCGCGACTACATGCGCAAGTCCGGGTTCCGCAAGGCGGTGCTGGGCCTGTCGGGCGGCATCGACTCGGCGCTGGTCGCCACCATCGCCAGCGACGCCATCGGGCCCGAGAACGTGCGCTGCGTCATGCTGCCCAGCGAATACACCTCGCAAGCCAGCCTCGATGATGCCGCCGATTGCGCCGGGCGGCTGGGCACGCGGCTGGACACCGTGCATATCGAAGGCGCCCGCGACGCGGTGGGCGAGGCGCTGGCCCATCTGATGGAAGGCACCCAGCCCGACGCGACCGAGGAAAACATCCAGTCCCGGCTGCGCGGCGTGATGCTGATGGCGCTGTCGAACAAGTTCGGCGAGCTGCTCTTGACCACCGGCAACAAGTCCGAGGTCGCGGTCGGCTATGCCACGATCTATGGCGACATGGCCGGCGGCTACAACCCGATCAAGGATCTCTACAAGACCCGCGTCTTCCAGACCTGCCGCTGGCGCAATGAAAATCATCGCGACTGGATGCTGGGCCGCGCGGGCGAGGTGATCCCGCCGCAGATCATCTCGAAGCCGCCTTCGGCCGAGCTGCGCCCCAACCAGAAGGACCAGGACAGCCTGCCGCCCTATGAGGTGCTGGACGCGATCCTGGAAGGGCTGGTCGAGAAGGACCTGGCGCTGAAGGACCTGGTCGCGCAAGGCTTCGAGCCCGAGACGGTCAAGAAGGTCGAGACCCTGCTTTATGGCAGTGAATGGAAGCGATACCAGGCGGCGCCGGGGCCGCGCATCTCGACCAAGGCCTTCTGGCTGGACCGGCGCTATCCGCTGGTCAACCGCTGGCGCGACCGGCTCTGACCGGCAGCGCGCGTGACCTTGCGTCACGATCGCCGGGAAGCCCGGGCACCCGTATCCGGCGATCATGCGCAAGATATTGAAATAAAAAGATCTATATCTGATATTGGTCGATAACCTGCCCATTTCGACAGGTTAATAAAGTTTTATTCATCTTCTAGTTAGCCGGTGAGGCGCGGGCATGTGTTTTTCCGCCCTCTTCTCCATGCACGGGTCGGCGTCGCCGGTCCGGAATGGCGCGATGGTTGAATGTGTCTCTTGTGCCCTCATGTGCGGGGGCCTGTTAACGATTAGGGTCTGCCATGCCGACGACGACGTCGATCCGTGTCATCTATCTTGGAACGCATCGGGATCTGGATCCCGATGAACGCTTTCTGGGCGCCGAGCGCGCCGCGGAACTGGTGGGCTCGACCTTCGGCAGCGCCGACCGGCCACTGGCGCGCGAGATCAACGCCATAACGCTGCACGACGGCAATGACGACGGCGCGATTTCCTTCGACAACCGCTTCGGCGTGTCCTCGGGCGAATACGGCATCCATGACGGCGTGCGCCATTACGCCGATTCCGGGATCATCTATCGCGGCACCGTAACCTATACGGACGGCACCAGCGCCCGCAATGTGCAGCTGCGCATCCTGCAGGACACCGACGGCAACCTGGTGCTGGTGCCGCCGCCCGCCACGGCCGCGCAGGCCGAGATTGACGGCGTCACCAGGCAAACCGATCCAGTCGATCACCCTGACCAGCTATGTGCGCAGCGATTTCGACCGGCTCGACACCTCGCGCTACGGGCTCGAAGGCGCGCCGGCCTTCATCTGCTTCCGCCACGGCACGCTGATCCTGACCCAGCGCGGCCAGGTGCCGGTCGAGGCGCTGCGGATCGGCGACATGGTCGTCACCCGCGACCATGGCGCGCAGCCGCTGCGCTGGATCGGCTCGAAGCCGGTCGAAAGCGCCTTGCTGCGGGCCTTCGAGAAGATGCGCCCGGTGCGCATCCGCGCCGGCGCGCTTGGCTCGGGCCTGCCCAGCCGTGACCTTTACGTCTCGCAGCAGCACCGCATCCTGGTCAGCTCGAAGATCGCCGAGCGCATCTGCGGCGCGGCCGAGGTCCTGGTCGCCGCCAAGCACCTGACCGGGATCGAGGGCATCGAGCTGGTCGATGATTGCGAGGCGCTGACCTATTACCATCTGCTGTTCGACCGGCACGAGATCGTCTGCTCGGAAGGCGCGCTGACCGAATCGCTGTTCACCGGCCCCGAGGCGCTGAAATCGGTCTCGCCCGAGGCCCGTGCCGAAATCCTGGCGCTGTTCCCCGGACTGTTGTCCGAGAGCGGCGCGCGCGAGCCCGCCCGCCGTCTGGGCAACGGTCGCGAGGGACGGCAGCTTGCCAAGCGCCATGCTGCCAACCGTCGCGCGCTGCAACCGGCGCTTTCGCGCTGACACCCAAGGCCCCGGACCCCACGTGCCGGGGCCTGTCCATTTCCCGGTCTAGACCACCACGTCCATGCGCTGCTGCCGGCCGACGCCGAAGATGCGCTTGTAACGTTCGATCTCGTCCTGGGGCCCGGTGGCCTTTTCGGGATTGTCCGAAAGCTTGACGGTCGGCCGCCCCTCGGCCGCCACCGCCTTGCAGACCAGCGAGAACGGCGCCAGCCCGTCGCCCGGCACCAGCCCGCGGAAGTCGTTGGTCAGCAAGGTGCCCCAGCCGAAACTGACCTTCACCCTGCCGTGGAAGCGCTGGAAAAGCTCCTTGATCTTCTCGACATCCAGCCCGTCCGAGAAGATGATCAGCTTGTCGCGCGGATCCTCGCCGCGGTCCTGCCACCAGCGGATCGCCGTCTCGGCGCCCTCGGCCGGGTCGCCGCTGTCGACGCGGATGCCGGTCCAGCCGGCCAGCCAGTCCGGCGCGTGGTCCAGAAAGCCCTTGGTGCCATAGGTGTCGGGCAGGATGATGCGCAGCATGCCGTCATGTTCCTCGTGCCAGTCGGCAAGCACGCGATAGGGCGCCCGGCGCAATTCCTCGTCCGTATCGGCCAGCGCGGCATAGACCATCGGCAGTTCATGGGCATTGGTGCCGATGGCCTCGATGTCGCGGCGCATGGCGATCAGGCAGTTCGAGGTGCCGATGAAGCGCTGGTCGCCCAAGCCCTCGACCATGGCCTGCACGCACCAGTCCTGCCACAGGAAGCTGTGCCGCCGCCGCGTGCCGAAATCGGCGATGCGCAGGTCGGGGCCGAGCGTGCGCAATTCCTCGATCTTTTCCCAAAGCCGGGCCATGGCCCGGGCATAGAGCACCTGCAACTCGAACCGGCCCATGTCCTTGAGGACGGCGCGGCTCCGCAACTCCATGATGATGGCCAGCGCCGGGATCTCCCACAGCATGACCTCGGGCCAACGCCCCTCGAAGATCAGCTCATACTGGCCGTCGCGCTTTTCCAGGTGATAGGCGGGCAGGCGCAGGTTCTCCAGGAACTCCATGAAATCCGGGCGGAACATCTGCCGCTTGCCGTAGAAGGTATTGCCGCGCAGCCAGGTGCTTTCGCCCCGCGTCAACGACAGGCCGCGGACATGGTCCAGCTGCTCGCGCAGCTCGCCCTCGTCGATCAGCTCGGCCAGGCGGATGCGGCTGGTGCGGTTGATCAGGCTGAAGGTCACCTGCGTGTCGGGCCGGTTGCGGAACACCGACTGGCACATCAGCAGCTTGTAGAAATCGTCGTCGATCAGCGAGCGGACGATCGGGTCGATCTTCCACTTGTGGTTATAGACGCGGGTGGCGATATCGACCGTCGGGATCATCATGCGAGTGTCACCCCTGCCTTGCGCATGGTCTCGCGCGCCGCCTCGCGCGAGCCGTTCAGGTCGATGGCACGGGTGGCCTCCTCGATCACGGTGGCGCGGAAACCCAGCTTCGCCGCATCGACGGCCGACCACGCGACGCAGAAATCATGCGCAAGGCCGACGAAGGTCAGGTCGTCCAGCCCGCGCTCGCGCAGATAGCCGGCCAGCCCGGTGGGGGTGCGGTGGTCGTTCTCGAAAAACGCGGAATAGCTGTCGATCTGCGGCCGGAAGCCCTTGCGGATCACCAGATCGGCGCAATCGACGGCCAGCGTCGGATGGAACCCCGCCCCGGCCGAGCCGATCACGCAATGCGCGGGCCACAGCACCTGCGGGCCGTAGGGCATCTCGACTTGCGAAAATGCGGCGGCGTCGGGATGGTTGTCGGCAAAGCTGGCATGGTCATGGGGATGCCAGTCCTGGGTCAGCACCACGGCGTCGAAATCCGCCATCAGGTCGTTGATCGGCGCCACGATCTCGTCCCCGCCGGCCACGGCAAGCCGCCCGCCCGGGCAGAAATCCAGCTGCATGTCGATGACGATCAGGGCTTTTGCCATGGCGCCTCTCCTGTTTTTCCCAAGAAAATTGGTAGGCGCAGGCGGCGGAGGCGTCAATGCGGCAACTTGATTGCACCCCGGCGCGGCGCTATGGCCAGCCCATGCTGATCGTTGCCGCGCTTTACCATTTCACCCGCTTTCCCGACCCCGCCGCGCTGAAGGCGCCGCTGGCCAGATGCGCCTGCTCGAACGGGGTCAGGGGCACGCTGCTGCTGGCGCCCGAGGGGATCAACGGCACCATCGCCGGCACCCGCGCGGGGCTGGACGCGGTGCTGGCCCATATCCGCGCCCTGCCCGGCTGCGCGGGGCTGGACTGGAAGGAAAGCACCGCCGAGACCATGCCCTTCGGCCGCATGAAGGTGCGGCTGAAGCGCGAGATCGTCACCATGGGCCAGCCCGAGGTCGATCCCACCGCCGCGGTCGGCCGCTATGTCGCCCCGCAGGACTGGAACGCGCTGATCAGCGCCCCCGACGTGGCGGTGATCGACACCCGCAACGATTACGAGGTCGAAATCGGCAGTTTCGCCGGCGCCGTCGATCCCGGCACCCGCAGCTTTCGCGACTTTCCGGAATGGTGGCGCCAGAACCGCGACCGCTTCGCGGGCAAGCGCATCGCCATGTTCTGCACCGGCGGCATCCGCTGCGAGAAGTCGACGAATTTCCTGCTGGGCGAGGGCGTGCCCGAGGTCTTTCACCTGAAAGGCGGCATCCTGAAATACCTGGAGGAGGTGCCCGAAAAGGACAGCCTCTGGCGCGGCGAATGCTTCGTCTTCGACAGGCGGGTGAGCCTGGGCCACGGGTTGCGGCAGGGCCGCCACGCGCTTTGCCACGCCTGCCGCCGGCCCCTGGCGCCCGAGGATCGCGACCGCCCGGAATACGAGGAAGGCGTCAGCTGCCACCGCTGCGCCGGCGAATATTCCGAGACCGACCGCGCCCGATTCCGCGAACGCCAGCGTCAGGCCGAGCGCGGGGAATGTTTCGGCGAAGCGCAAGACTGACAATCCGGCAACATTCGTTAACAACAGCAACAAGCTGAAAAACAACAGGTTTACCCGATCACGCCTGCTCAAATCCGCTTGAGCGGCTAAGCCGTTCATCCCTTTGCATTTCCCCTGTCGCGCTACGGGGGGCCGGTCACCGCTTCGCACTTGTCCGTGCTGCGGCGCCGCAAAACCTTCCAATCGGCGAGCCGGGTGATAGGCATAGGGCCGAGTGATCTGGGCGACCAACAGCCCGAAAGAAATGGAGAGCTCAAAATGAAAACAATTGGTTACGCAACGCTGATCTCGCTGCTGGCGGGTGGGGCATATGCAGGCGGCTATGCCGCCCCGGTGGTCGAGCAGCCGGTGGTCGCGCCCGTCGCTCCGCCGATGACGATCGAGGCGAGCGACTGGACGGGCTTCTACGCAGGTCTGCAATACGGGCAGGGCTCGGGCGATCTGGGTGATCGCGGCGCGCTGGCCGATTTCGGCGATTTCGACGGCTATGGCCTGCATGCCGGCTATCAGCGCGGCTTCGGCAAGTTCGTGCTGGGCGGCGAATTGGATTACAACCGCATCTCGCCGGACAATGACTACAGCGACGGCGACCTGACCCGGCTGCGGCTGCGCGCCGGCGCCGACATGGGCAAGTTCCTGCCCTATGTCACCGTGGGCGCCGCCAAGCTGAAGACGGACGAGTTCTCGGATACCGGCCTGACCTACGGCATCGGCGTCGATTACAAGGTGGCCGAGCGTTTCACCGTCGGCGCGGAATATACCCGCAACGACTTCAAGGACGTGCTTGAGGACAGCACCGGCGCAAGCGGCAACGATCTGGACCTCGACCTGGTGCAGCTGCGCGCCTCTTATCGGTTCTGATCCCGACGCAAGGAAGAAAGCGCCCCCGTTTCGGGGGCGCTTTTCCGTTCCGGGCCTATTTCACCTGCCCCAGCCGGCCCGCCGCGATGGCGGCCATGTTCAGGATGTCGTTCACCGTCGAGCCGGTCGAGCAGATCTGGATCGGCTGCGGCACCCCGGTCAGGATCGGGCCGATCACCGTCGCCCCCGCCATCTCCTGCAAGAGCTTCACCGAGATCGAGGCCGAATGCCGTGCCGGCACCACCAACACGTTGGCCGGCCCCTTCAGCCGCGAGAACGGGTATTTCGCCGCCTGCGACGGGTTCAGCGCCACGTCCACGGTCATCTCGCCCTCATATTCGAAATCGACGCGGCGCGCATCCAGCACCTCGGTGGCGTGGGCCATCTTCACCGCCCGCTCGCTGACCGGATAGCCGAAGTTCGAGAAGGACAGGAAGGCGACCTTCGGCTCCAGCCCCAGGCCGCGCGCCACATGGGCGCCGCGGGTGGCGATGTCGGCCAGGTCGTCGGCCTCGGGCCATTCATGCACCAGCGTGTCGCCCATCAGGATGATGCGGCCGTTGTGCAGGACCGCGGTGATGCCCACGGCGCCGTCGGCGGGGGTAACGTCGAAGACCATGCCGATCTGCGACAGCACATGCGCGTTCTTGCGCGTCGCGCCGGTCACCAGCCCGTCGCCATGGCCATGCGCCAGCATCAGCGAGGCGAAGACATGCCGGTCGCGATTGGCCAGCTTGACCGCGTCCTCGCGGTCATAGCCCTTGCGCTGCAACCGGGCGTAGAGCGTCTCGTGATATTGCTCCAGATGCCGGGAATTGCCGGCATTGACCACGGCGATCTCGCGCGCGGCATCGCCCAGGCCGGCGGCCTCCAGCTTCTCCTTCACATCGGTTTCGCGCCCGACGACGATGGACTGGCCCATGCCGCCGCGCTGCCAGGCGACGGCGGCGCGCAGCACACGCGGGTCGTCGCCCTCGGCAAAGATCATCCGGGCCTGGGCCTGGCGGGCGCGGGCATGGATGCCCTGCAGGATCGCCGCGGTCGGGTCCATGCGCGCCTTGAGCGACTGGACATAGCCTTCCATGTCGATGATCGGCCGGCGGGCGACGCCGGTATCCATGCCCGCGCGTGCCACGGCCGGCGGAACGACATGGATCAGCCGCGGGTCGAAGGGCGTCGGGATGATATAGTCGCGGCCGAATTGCAGCTTGCGGCCATAGGCCACGGCGACCTCGTCCGGCACATCCTCGCGCGCCAGTTCGGCCAGCGCCCGGGCGCAGGCAATCTTCATCTCGTCATTGATGGCGCGGGCATGGATGTCCAGCGCGCCGCGGAACAGATAGGGAAAGCCCAGGACATTGTTGACCTGGTTCGGGTAGTCCGACCGCCCGGTGGCGACGATGGCGTCGGGGCGGACGGCATGCGCTTCTTCCGGGGTGATCTCGGGATCGGGGTTCGCCATGGCGAAGATGACCGGGTTCTCGGCCATGCTCTGCACCATGTCCTGCGTCACCGCCCCCTTGGCCGAAACGCCCAGGAACACGTCGGCGCCCTTCATCGCCTCTTCCAGCGTCCGGGCCTCGGTCACCACGGCATGGGCGGATTTCCACTGGTTCATGCCCTCGGTGCGGCCCTGGTAGATCACGCCCTTGGTGTCGCACATGATGCAGTTCTCATGCCGCGCGCCCATGGATTTCAGCAGTTCCAGACAGGCGATGCCGGCCGCGCCGGCGCCGTTCAGCACGATGCGCACGTCCTCGATCTTCTTGCCCGACAGCTCCAGCGCGTTGATCAGCCCCGCCGCGCAGATCACCGCCGTGCCGTGCTGGTCGTCATGGAAGACCGGGATGTCCATCAACTCCTTGAGCCGCTGCTCGATGATGAAGCATTCCGGCGCCTTGATGTCCTCGAGATTGATGCCGCCGAAGGTCGGGCCCATCAGCCGCACGGCGTTGATGATCTGATCCGGGTCTTCGGTGTCCAGTTCGATGTCGATGGCGTTCACGTCGGCGAAGCGCTTGAACAGCACCGCCTTGCCCTCCATCACCGGCTTCGAGGCCAGCGCGCCCAGATTGCCAAGGCCGAGGATCGCGGTGCCGTTCGAGACCACGGCGACCATGTTGCCCTTGACGGTATAGTCATAGGCGGTCTCGGGCCGTTCGGCGATGGCCTCGACAGGCACCGCCACGCCGGGGGAATAGGCCAGCGACAGGTCGCGCTGCGTCGCCATCGGGGTCGAGGCGACGATGTCGTATTTGCCCGGACGGGGCTCCAGGTGATAGGCCAGAGCCTCTTCCCGCGTGATGCGGGACTTGCGCGGGGTGTTGTCGTCGCTCATCCGGTGCCTCCTCGTGACGTTCCGGCAGCAATAGCGCCAGGGCAAGCGGAACCGGAAGAGGGAAAATGGCCGGCGATGCCCGTCAGGGCGACATGGCGGCCAGCACCGCGCCGTGATGCCCGGCCAGCGCGGCCGCGGCCGCGACCAGGGCGATCATGGCGGCGACCAGATCGTGCCGCGGGTCCCAGCAGCCGTGCCGGCGCGCCAGCCAGACCGTCACCGGATAGCAGAACACCTGCGACAGCGCCTGGCCGATCAGCAGGCCCGGCAGGCCGTAAAGCGCGGCCCCGGTGACGACCAGGGTGAAATAGATCACCGCCCGCGAGGATTGCATGATGAAGAAGCCGCGCGAATCCCCGGCGGCCAGCGCCGAATATTCATAGCTGATCGGGATGACCTGCAGCATCTGGATGCAGGCGACGGCGACCAGGATGCCGCCCGCCGCGGCATAGCGCGGATCATAGAGCAGATCGACGAGCGGCGGCCCGGCCCAGGCCAGCACCACCGCCGCCACCAGCAGCAGCGCGGTCAGACCGGCGCGGGTGCGGGCCAGGATGCGGGCATTCTCGGGACCCTCGGCCGGCGGGTGCTGGCGATACATCGGAATGAACAGCCGGCTGGCGATGGACGAGCCCAGCATGGCCGGAACCGTGGCCAGGAACAGGCCGATATTGTAGATGCCCAGCTGATGCAGCGTCAGCACCCGGCCCAGGATGATGCGGTCGCCCTGGAACAGCAGGAAGCCGCAGATGGTGCTGAAAAAGATCCACTTGCCGAATTTCATCACCTCGGCGCGGGCCTCGGGCTCCATCCGGAAGCGGTTGCGGTGGCCGGGCAGGAACAGGCGGAACATCAGCAGCTGGGCAAAGGCGCCCAGCACATTGCCCCAGACCAGCGCCCAGACCGATTGCAGGATCAGCGCGGCGGCGATGGTCAGCAGGATGCCGATGAGCTGGTTGCACAGTTCGATCACCGTCAGCCGGCCCAGCTGCAGATGGCGGGCGGCGGTGTCGATCCGCGTCGGCAGGAACCCCCCGACGATCATCGAGGTGGCCGCCACCGGGAACACCCAGCCAAAGAGCGAGGCGTCGTAGAACCAGGCCAGCGGCCAGGCCATGGCCATCGCCGCCAGGAAGATCAGGAAGCCGCGGATGATCTTCAGCGTCCAGATGGTATCGAGGAAATCCGGGTCGTCGCCACGCTTGCTCTGCATGATCGACGGACCGAAACCCATGTCGCTGAACATGCTCAGCCCGATCAGGAAGCTGGTCACCAGCGCCATCAGGCCGAAATCGTCGGGGCTGAGGATGCGGGTCAGGATCAGGTTCGACCCCAGCCGCATGATCTGGCCCAGGCCGAAATTGGCCATGGACCAGGCGCCGCTGCCCAGAGCCCGCGAGGCGAGGCTCTTGCGCGGCGCCTCGCCGGGGCTTTCGGTTCCGCCGGGCTGGCTCATCAGCCCATCCCGTCGGTCGGCATGCTGACCACGCCGGGCGAGGGCAGGCCGGGAATCTTGCCGATCAGCCACAGCGCGACCAGCGCCCCCAGCACCAGCAGCGCGACCATGTAGATGTTGCGCAGCCGGCGGGCGCGCAGGTCGGCGCTGGACAGCCGATAGGGCAGCGAGATGACCGGCCGCGTGCCGGTGGCGCGGGCGAACTGGTCGCTGCGCCGCAGGACCGGGTTCAGCAACTCCAGCACGAAGGCCACGGTCAACGCCAGCGCCATGCTGCCGCCCACCCCCATGACCGCGCTTTTCTTGCGGTTGGACATGGCGGGATATTCCGGCGGCAGGGCGCGCTCCAGCAGCACGAAACGCTCGGTCTGGTCGTTCTCCATCAGCATCTGCTGGGTCTCGACCTGGGCGAGCTGGCGCGAGATCTCGTTATAGCGGTCCTGCAGGCGGCGTTGCTGGCGGTTCATCGCCTCGAGCTCGCGGGTGACTTCGGGCGCGCGGGCGCGGGCGCGGTCGATCTCGACCCGGCGCGCCGCGATCCCGGCCTTCTGCTCGTTCAGCTTGGCGAGCTGGGCGTCGATCAGTTCGGCCTGGCGGCGGATCACGTCCGAGCCGCCGCTGCCGCCGCCGCTGTTCAGACGGTCCAGGATCTCCTCCAGCCGCTTGATCTCGGGGTGGTTCGGCGACAGCGTCCGGCGCGCCTGCGCCAGCTCGATCTCGGCCGAGCGGATCTGCTGCACCAGCGAGGCCGAGGGCCGCGCCTCGGAGGCCGTGCCCCCCGCCTCCAGCGACAGCCGCTCGCGCTGCAGGGTCATGACGTCGCGGTCCAGCGTCGTCTCCATCTCGGTCAGCTGGGCCAGCTCGGTCTGCAGGAATTCCTGCGAGGTGGGCAGCGAATCCTCGTTGCGGGCGCTGAACTCGACCACCTTGCGTTCCTGTGCGGAAAGCTGCTCGTTCAGGCGCGCCTCTTCGTTGCGCAGGTATTCCTGCGATTCCAGGATGCGCAGCTGGCGGTTCTCGCGGTCGCGGTTCACCACGCTGTTGGCGAAGTCATTGGCGAGGGCGGCGGCCATGGCCGGGGTCTCGGCCTGGGCGGTGATGACGATGGCCGCCAGCGACATGCGGGAATCGACCGAAACGCCGGGTGCGGTGATGCTTTCGATCCGGGTCGAGCTGCGCAGCGCGCCCAGCTTTTCGGTCTCGCTCAGCGGGGAATCGGCGAACAGGCCCAGCCGCTCGATCACCTCGCGCAGGTTGGCGCGCGCCATCAGGCGCTGCTCGATCAGCTGCACGCGGCGCGAGGCCGGCAACGAGCTGTCGCTGCCCTGGTCGATCGCGGCCGGCATGTCCAGCTGGATGACCGCCGAGGCCTCGTAGACACGGGGCGAGGAGGTGATCAGGTAAAAGGAAATCAGCACGCCCAGGACCAGGATCGTCAGGACCAGCGGCAAGCGCCGCCAGACCATCGAGATCAGATCCTGCAAGGATTGAATCGGTCCCAAATCTCGAACCCTGTCTTTCTTAAATTCAGTCTTCCGACTTGTTCAGGACCACGCCCATCACCGGCGGCATGCCGACGAGAAGCCGTTCGCATTCCGCCATGTCGGCGGCGGTGCCGCGGCGCCCGTCCGCCACCAGCAGCAGCGCATCGGCCAGCGGCAGCGCAGCCAGCGCCGCATCCTCGCCCAGAAGCGCGGCGGTGTCGATGATGGCGATCTCGGCCGGGTGGCTGTCGTGCAGCCGGTGCATGGCCCGGGCCAGCGCCTCGTCCTGCAGCAGCTCGGCCGCGCCCGGCTCGGCCCGCGCCGGCGCCAGAACCGCGAGGTTCGGCGCCTCGTCCACGCGCGAGACCAGCGCGTCCAGGTCGCCGCCCTCGCGCAGCGCCGCCGAGACCGCGCCGCAGCCCGGCACGCCCAGCTGGCCCGCTACCTCCGGCTGGCCGAGGTCGAGGTCGATCAGCGCCACCTGCGTATGCGGCTGGCGTGCCAGCGCCAGCGCCAGGTTCACCGCCACGAAGGTGCCGCCCGCGCCCGGCGTCACCGGCACCACGGCAAGCTTGCTCCAGCCGCGGCTGCGCATCTCGCGCAGGATGCGGGTGCGCAGCAGCGAGAATCGCTGCGCGATGATCTTGGCATGTTTCGCGTCCGAAGCGGCCAGCGCCGCCTCGCGCCGGATGAACTTGCTGGAGACATGGCCCCGCGCCGCTTCCGGCGCAGCCTGTCCTGCCGGCGTCCTGTCCGGGTCATTCCCTGTCGCAGGCGTCAAACCTGTGGCCCCTCTGCCTCTGATGAAACGGCGCCGTCCCGGGGACTGCGGCCTGCCGATGACTTTCACGGCAGCGGCATGGTAGCGTCCCGGCCATGAACGCGACAACCGAAAACACGCCCGATAACAAGAATGCGCCGCATTTCCCGGCCCGGCGCGGCGGAATCCCCATGTCGCGGCGGGCCGGCCGCCCCGGCTCCGACATCGGGGCGGGCCCGGCCCCGCGATTATCCACCCAGGACGGCCGCGACGGGCGATTCGGCCGCGGCCAGCCCGAAAGCCCGGTCCCAGCCCGATGACGCCCCCCTGCTCCATCATCCTGCCCGCCCATGACGAGGCGGACTATATCGGCGCCTGTCTCGGGCACATCCTGGCCCAGGACCACCGGGGTCCGGCCGAAGTCATCGTGATCGCCAACGGCTGCAGCGACGATACCGCCGCCCGCGCCCGCGCCCAGCAGCCCGGCTTTGCCGCCCGCGGCTGGCAGTTGCGGGTCGAGGAACTGGCGCAGGGGGGCAAGATCGGCGCGCTGAACCATGGCGACGCCTGCGCCGGCCCGGGGATCCGGCTGTATCTGGATGCCGATATCCGCATGGGGCCGCGGCTGCTGTCGGGGCTCGTCCGCGTGCTGGACGCGGACGAGCCGCGCTATGCCGGCGGGCGGCTGGTGGTCGCCCCGGCGCGCAGCGCCGTGTCGCGCGCCTATGCCCGGTTCTGGCAGAAGCTGCCCTTCGTGGCCCAAGGCGTCACCGGAGCGGGGCTTTTCGCGGTGAACGAGGCAGGGCGGGCGCGCTGGGGAGCATTCCCGCAGATCATCTCGGACGATACCTTCGCCCGGCTGCAATTCGCGGAAGCCGAGCGGTTCCTGGTGGACGAGCCCTATGAATGGCCGCTGGTCGAGGGCTTTTCGCCGCTGGTCCGCGTGCGCCGGCGCCAGGACATGGGCGTGGCCGAGATCGCCCGGCTGTTCCCCGACCTGCCCTCCCGGCAGGGCCATGTCCGCCCCGGCAAGGGCGAACTGCTGCGCCTTGCCGCCGCAGATCCGCTGGGCTTCGCGACCTATGCCGCCGTCGCACTGGCGGTCCGCATGGGGCGCAACCGCCAGGAATGGGCGCGCGGGCGCTAGTCGGCCGCGAAGTCCCGCACCACCTGCCAGGCAAGCTGCTGCAGCACGGCGGCCTGCTCCTTCGGCACTTCGGGATAGGGGCCGCCGCCGCCGGGGATCCGGTTCGTCAGCCCCACCGGGCTCTGGCCGGTCAACGTCGCGTAATGGATCATCGCGATGAAATAGAAGCCTCCCGCCTCGGTCGGATGGATGTCGTCGCGGAAAAAGTCGCGGATCGAGCGGGCGCCGGGCACCTTGCCGGCCTCGATGGCATCATGCAGCCGCACCATGCCCAGGCCGGCCGGGATCAGCCGCATCGGCTCCCCTCCCTCCGGCAGGTCCTCGTTCACCCGATCGGCGATCGCCTGCCATAGCGGCAGGTCCGCCAGGATGCGGTCACGCCAGGGCCGCGTCGAGCCCGGCTCGATATGGTCCCAGGTCTGGTAGAGATAGGGCTTCACATCCGGGTTCGACTGCCGCGCCAGCGCCACCCATTTCGCGGCATAGCCGGCGCTGTCGTGATAATCCATCGCCGGGGCCAGCGGCACGCGCTCGGTGATGATGAGCGCGCCGACCGCGTGATTCGGCAGCCATTCGCGCCCGTTCACGCCCTGGGCGTGCCGCGCGTCCGTCCATTGGATCTCCAGCGGGGCGCCGTTGATGATCTGCATCTCGACGGATTCGTGCAGCAGATTCTGCATCATGCCGGGAACCGTGGGGCTGACGAGGCTGTGGCCGATGTAGAAAGCCGAGACGCCCTCAATTAAAAATTGCAAAAACCCCGCCATATTAACAACCCTCGATTGTGAATTACCTGCCTGCGTGCCGTTATCGCAGAATTGCCCCAAGACCGCAATTCAACCGGCAGTTGCCAATATCGGCCCAAGACAACCAATTGCTTGCCCAAAGACCGCGGCGATCACGGATTCTCACATCATGTTTACCTAGGGTAAGGGCCGCGCAGCCCTCCGGTTCTTTCAGATAAGTCATTGTTTTAAAAAGAACCTATACTTTTCGTCAGTGCCTCAATTCGTTCTAGTTTTATTCAAATGCACGGCTATACTGCGCCAGTAGTGATTAGGACAGGTTTTCAAAATGCGGCACACCACGGATTTTGATATCGAGACGATCGGCTCGGTGCTGCAATCGGACCCCGGCGGAACCATCGGCGAACCCATGGGGGTCCGATCTTTTTATGCCCGCTTTCTCAAGCGTCCCCTGGACATTGCGGCCGTTGTTCTGGCCGCACCGATTGTCCTGCCGGTGGTGATGATCCTTGCCATCGTCATCCTGTGCCATGGAGAAAAGCCCTTCTATACCCAACTGCGGGTCGGACGCTCGGGCCGCAACTTCCGGCTGTGGAAGCTCCGCACCATGGTCGAGGATGCCGACAAGCGCCTGGCCGAATATCTGGCCGCGAACCCCGAGGCCAAGACCGAATGGGATCTGACCCAGAAGCTGAAGAACGATCCGCGCATCACCTCGACCGGCCGCTTCCTGCGCAAGACCTCTCTGGACGAGCTGCCGCAACTGTGGAACGTGCTGCGCGGCGACATGAGCATCGTCGGTCCGCGGCCGATGATGATCGAGCAGGCGCAGCTTTATCCCGGGGCGGATTATTATCACCTGCGGCCGGGCGTGACCGGGCTCTGGCAGATCTCGGACCGCAACGACAGCACCTTCGCGGCCCGCGCCACCTTCGACGCCCGCTATGCCGGAGAGCTCAGCCTTGCCGGGGATGTGACCATCATCGCCAAGACGGTGGGCGTGGTCCTGCGCTGCACCGGCTACTGAGCGGTCCGGCCGGTCTCGGCCTCATGCCGCTCGATGCATCTGAGGCGCCGCCATGCGACGAAAAGCGTGGCGGCGGTTCCACTGACGGAGTAAACCAGCAGGGCAGTCCAGAGCGACAGATCAAAGGCCACAGCCCCGATCACCGCGCTGGCCAGCGCAACTGCAACGCCAATGGTCAAGATGCCGGTCAGAGGTGCTCTCCTCAAAATGCACAGGTCCTTGGATCAATAGTGCCAAAGAAAAAACGAATCGCTAGACAAACTTTAGTGCCGCATTCCCTCTTACTGCATATCCGCTCATTCTTAAGCAAAAATCAGCGCAATCCAGCCTGCATGGTGTTTGAATACCGCGACAGTTGAGCATTTTCCTTTGAATTGGAGCCTGCCGCCTTGCGAATCGGCTATTTGGTCAATACCTATCCCCGCCCCTCGCACAGCTTCATCCGGCGCGAGATCGCGGCCCTGGAGGCGCAGGGCCTGCAGGTGCACCGATTCGCCATGCGCGGCGATCCGGCCGCATTGACCGATCCCGCCGACCGCGCCGAGCATGCCCGGACCGAGCGGGTGCTTGAGGCCGGGGGCAAGCGGCTGCTCGCCGGACTTGCGCGGCAAGCTCTGGAAAATCCTGCGCGATTCTTCCGCGCCATGCGCCTGGCGCGGCGGCGGGCGCGGGCCGGGGAATCCAGCCTGGCGCGGCAGATCATCTATCTGGCCGAGGGTGCCCATGTCGCCGCCCGGGCCAAGGCGCTGGGGCTTGCGCATATCCACGCGCATTTCGGCACGAACTCGGCCCGGGTCGCGGCCTATGCCCGCTTGCTGGGCGGCCCGCGCTTCAGCTTTACCGTCCACGGCCCAGAGGAATTCGACAATAGCCTGGCCCTGGACCTGGGCGGCAAGCTGGCGCTGGCGGAGTTCTGCATTGCGGTCAGCAGCTATGGCCGCTCGCAAATCTTCCGCTGGTCGGCCGCTGAAGATTGGGAAAAGGTGCATGTGGTGCATTGCGGGCTTGATCTGCCCCGCTGGGCAGAGCCTTCGCCGCTCCCCCCGGGCGCGCTTCACATGGTCGCGGTCGGACGTTTCGCCGAGCAGAAGGGATTCGGCCTGCTGATCCGCGCCTTCGCCCTGGCCTGGCGGCGCAATCCCGCGCTGCGCCTGTCGCTGGTCGGCGACGGCGAGCTGCGCCCGCAAATCGAGGCGCTGATCGCGGCCGAGGGCATGGGCGAGGCCGTCCGCCTGCTCGGCTGGCAGGACGAGGCCGGCGTCCGCGCCGCCATGGATGCCGCCCATGCGCTGGTCACCCCCAGCTTCGCCGAGGGCCTGCCGGTGGTCATCATGGAGGCTATGGCCTGCGCCCGCCCGGTGATCGCCACCTATATCGCCGGCATCCCCGAACTGGTCCGCCCCGGACAAGAGGGTTGGCTGGTCCCCGCCGGCGATGCCGAGGCCCTGGCCGAAACCATGCTGCAAGCCGCTGAAACCGACCACGCCACGCTGGAACGCATGGGCGCCTCGGCCCGCGCCCGCGTCACGGAACGCCACGACATCCGCGAATCCGCCCGGCGTCTGGCGGCGTTGTTCAGCCGCGCCACAGGCTGAGCGCCAGCCAATAGCCCGCCGCCTGCCCCCAGCGCCCGCCAATCAGCCGGTCGCCCATGCAGGCGCGGAACCGCTGCGCATCGATCACCGCCGGGACCGCCCGGAAGTCCAGCATCCGCCCGGTCAGCGGATATTGCGCCTTGAACATCGCCTCCTTGGCGCAAAAGGCCAGCAAGGCATCCCCGGCCCCGTTCAGGCGAAAGGGCATGATGGTCTCGGCCAGACCTTCCGGAAGGGCGCGGTCGCAAGGCTCCAGATCGACGCCGACGCTTGCCCCGCCGGGTGGGGCGGCGATGGCGATGCAGTAATCGCCGCCATGCGACAGGCTGGCGCGGATGCCCGGCGGCAGGTCCGGCCGGCGGTCGGAACGCGCCGGGATGGGCCGATCCGCCGGCAGGTCATGCCCGGCCTGCCGGATCGCCGCGCGCAGCGCCATGCGCCCCAAGGCGAACTCGCGCCGCCGCTTCGGGACGGCGCGGGCGATAGCCCCCGCCTCCTCGGGCAAAAGCGGCGCGGGCTCGGCCGTCAGCGGCAGCACCGCGCAGCCATGACCCGCGGGCAGCAGGCGGCGGGCCAGCGCCTCGAGCGCCTCGGCGCCGCTCACCGCCCGCCGCGCAATTGCGCCCGCAAGGCCCGGCGCCGGGCCATGGCATCGTCACCGGCCCCGACCGGCTCGGGCTCGGGGCGCACAGGTGCCACAGGGGCCGACACCGCCACCGCCGGAGCGACATTGTTCGCCGGCGCCAGCGCGGCGACGTGCTTCAGGAAATCCGCCATGACCGGGAAGCGGAAGATATCCGTCACCCCCAGCCGCGGCAGCGCCAGCCGGTCCCGCATGGTCCGGTGCAGCTGGATCGCCAGCAGCGAATGCCCACCCAAGGCGAAGAAGTTGTCGCGCGGGCCGATCTGCTCGACGCCCAGCACCTCGGACCACAGCGCCTGCACCGCCTGCGCCAGATCCTCGGTCGGGGCGTTGGCGGCGACAGCAGTGGTGGCCTCGACGGTCGGCGCCGTCACCGGAGCGGAGGCGACAGCCCCCGGCACCGGCAGATGCTTGCGGTCGATCTTGCGGTTCGGGGTCAGCGGCATCTTTTCCAGCCGCACGATCCGGCCGGGCACCATATGCGCCGGCAGATGCGCCAGCAGCGCCTCGCGCAGCCCCTTCTCGCACAACTCGCCCGCGCCGGTGACATAGGCCACCAGCCGCTTGTCGCCGGGGGCATCCTCGCGCACCAGCGCCACCGCCTCGCGCACGCCGGGCTGGGCGGCCAGCTGCGCCTCGATCTCGCCCAGCTCGATGCGGAAGCCGCGCAGCTTCACCTGGTGGTCGGCGCGGCCGATATAGTCGAGGCAGCCATCCTCGCGCCAGCGCACCAGATCGCCTGTGCGATACATGCGCGCGCCCCAGGGCGCGCCGCGATCCGCGGGCACGAAGGGATCGGGACGGAAAGCCGCCGCAGTCAGGTCCTCGCGCCGCCAATAGCCGCGGGTCACACCATGGCCGCCGATCCAAAGCTCGCCCTGCGCGCCGGGGGAGACCGGCACACCGTCGGCGTCCAGCACGTAAAGCTGGGTATTGGCGATCGGCCGGCCCAGCGTCACCTCGGCCGCATCGGTCAGGTCGGCCACCGTGGACCAGATCGTCGTCTCGGTCGGGCCGTACATGTTCAGCACCCGCGCCCGCGTGGCCGCCTTGATTTCGGCCAGCAGCGAGGGCGGCAGCGCCTCGCCCCCCACCATCACGCATGTCAGCCCGGCCATCGCCGCCGCCACCTGCGGGTCCGAGACCAGGATGCGCGCCATGCTGGGCGTGCATTGCAGATGCGTGACCTTCCAGCGCCGGATCTGCGCCGCGATCGAGAAATCGCCGTCCTCGGGTTCCTCGCCATGCGGGTTCACCTCGGCCCGCAGCCGCGCCAGCAGCGGGAAGCCGGCCATGACCTGCTCGGGCGCGATGCCGTAGTCGATCAGGCAGGCGATCTCGCCCACGCCGATGGCCTTCAGCTGCTCGACCCGGGCGATGCCGTCCTCGATGGAGCCGAAAAGGCCGGAATCCTCGAAATAGCGCAGGAAAGCGAATTCCAGGATGCCGTCCAGCTCTTCCTCGGAGAGCGAGCCGAGGTCGATGGCCATCGGGTTGGTCATGCCCGCCGGGCGGCGGAAGGCCGGGAAATCCCAGGCATATTGCTTGACCAGCGCCGCGGCGCTTTTCAGGTAGTTCTTCATCGGCTCGCGGGCGATCTCGCGCGCCGTCTCGCGATCCTCGGCCAGGCAGGTATGCAGCATCAGCGTGACGGTGAAGCGCGCCGGGTCATGGCCGGCCTCGCGCAGCGCGGCGTGGTAATCCTTGATCCGCGCCGCGACCGTGTCGATGCTTTGCCCCAGCAGATGGGTCAGCACGTTCATGCCCAGCCGCCCCGCCTCGACCCAGGTTTCCGGGTTGCCGGCGACGGTCATCCACAGCGGCAGCTCCTTCTGCACCGGACGCGGCTGCGTCACCACGCCGAACAGGCTGCCGTCCTTGCGCGGGAACTCGACCGCCTCGCCGCGCCACAGCCGGCGCAGCTGGTCGATCCCCTGGGCCAGCGCGGTCTTATTGTTCGGCGGGGCGTTTTCCGGGCGCAGCACGAAATCGTCTGGCTGCCAGCCCGAGGCGATGGCCAGCCCCGCCCGGCCCGAGGTCAGGTTGTCGATCACCGCCCATTCCTCGGCCACCCGGGCCGGGTGATGCAAAGGCAGCACGCAGCTGCCGGCGCGAACCGAGATGTTCTTCGTCACCGCCGCCACCGCCGCGCCCGAAACCGCCGGGTTCGGATAGGGGCCGCCGAAGGCGTGGAAATGCCGTTCCGGCGTATAGACGGCGACGAAGCCGTTCTGGTCGGCAAAGCGCGCGCCTTCCAGCAGCAGCTGGTATTTCTTTGGGCCGGGGCCGTCGTCATTGCCCCAGTAGAACAGGCTGAAATCCATGCCGCCGGATGGCTCGCGGCGCGGCTGCGCCGGCGTCGAGGAGACGGCGAGCCGCGATTCCTCGCCCGCGATCACCAGTTTCAGGCCCCGCGCCAGCGACCAGAAGATCTCCAGCACCGAGATGTCGAAGGAAAGACTCGTGACCGCCAGCCAGGCATCGCCCTCGGCATGCGGGATCACCGCGTCCATGCCGGCGAAGAAATTGGCGACATTGCGATGCTCGACCATCACCCCCTTGGGACGGCCGGTCGAGCCCGAGGTATAGATCAGATAGGCAAGGTTTTCCGGTCCGACGGCGCTGACCGGGGCCGCGACCAGGCCATGCGGCAGGTCGGACGGGATGGTCACAACCTGCGCGCCATGCGCAGGCAGCCTCTCGGCCAGACCGTCCTGGACCAGCACCACCCGGGCGCCGGAATCCTCGATGTAAAGCTCGATGCGATCGGCGGGGTAGTCCGGGTCCAGCGGCACATAGGCGCCGCCGGCCTTCCAGATCGCCAGCGCGCCGATCACCAGCTCGGGCGAGCGTTTCGCGAACAGGCCCACCGGCTGATCCGGGCCGACGCCCATCGCCACCAGCTTTTCGGCCAGCGCGTTGGCGGCGCGATCCAGCTGGCTGCGGGTCAGGCGGTGATCCTCGAAGGCCAGCGCCACCGCATCGGGGTTCTCGGCAGCCTTTTCCGCGATCAGCTCGTGAATGCAGGCCAGCCGCACATCCAGCTGCGTGGCATTGCGGCCGACCAGCAGTTCCTCGCGCTCGGCCGCGTCCATCAGGGGGATGTCGCGCAGCGCCGTAGAGCCGGGCAGCGCCAGCCCGCCGTCCAGCGCCCGGGCCAGCCGCTGCGCCTGCGCCGGCGTGACGCGGGCCGGGTCGTGGTCCAGCCAGGCGCCGTCCCCGGTCAGGATCACGGTCAGCGCCGCGCCCTTGACCGGGCCGCGGGCATCGAGGCTGATCGCCAGATCCGGCAGCGCCATGTCGCGCAGCTCGGGCGCGCGGTGCAGCAGGTCGGCCATGAAAAAGCCGCGCTTCGCCTGATCGGCGATCTGCGCCGCCAGCGCCTGCCCCAGATCGGCCAGGGTCCGGTCGCTGCGTGCCTCGACCACCAGCGGCTGCCAGTCGGCGACGATCCCCGCCGCCTCGGGCTGGCCTTGCGGCCGCAGCGCCAGATCGAACTCGGCCTGTCCGGCCAGCCGCGCCAGCAGCGCCGCGGCCAGCGCGATGCGTTCGGGCGCGGCGCCGGGCAGCAGCGGCAGGCGCTGCGTCGCGCCCGAGCCCTCGCCCGGCAGCACCGCCGGGTTCATCCGCGCCAGACGGCCCCGCCAGAAGCCGTCATGCTTGGCGGCCTGCGCGGCCAGATCACTCAGCCGCGCGCGCTCCTCGGCGGCCAGCGCCGGGATCACCGCGCCAAGCGGAGGCAGCTCGCCGCGAAAGACCAGCCGGATCGCCGCATCCGCGGCGGCGACGGTGGCGATATCGCCGTGATGGGCCAGCACGGTGCCCGGCGCGGCGCTGGCCGGCTCGGTCCCGGCCGAGGCGGTCACCGCCAGCACCCGGCCATCGGCCAGCCGGACCTTGGCTTCGGCCAGCGGGTTCCAGTAGCCGCCATGGTCGAGCCCGCGCACCAGCGCGCAGATGCGCCCCGCCGGCTGGGAGAAGTCGATCAGGCCCGCGGCCTCGGGGCGCTTGTCGCGGCCGACATAGCTGCGCTGCGACAGGTCCTGTTTCACCCGCTGCGGGCCGGCACCCTCAAGCTGAGCCACCACCTCGGCAAAGCTTTCCGCCCCGCGGGCGAAGCAGCGGGCGTTCAGGGTCAGGGCGGTGTCGTCGGGGCGGATCTCGAACAGGGTCTGGGACAAGATGTCGCCCTCGTCCACGCCGCCTTCGATCATGTGCCAGGTGACGCCGTGCTGCGCCTCGCCGCCGATGATCGCCCAGACCGGAGCGTTCAGCCCCGCCAGCCGCGGCAGCGGCCCGTCGTGGAAGTTGATCGCGCCCAGCCGGCCGCGCGCCAGCATCTCGGGGCGCAGGATCGACAGGTTGGCGACGCTGAACAGCCAGTCGGCAGGCGGCGCATCGGGGGCCATCGGCGCGTCCTGATCCTCGACCGCAAGACCGGCGCCCTGGGCCCAGTCGCGCAGGTCGGGATTGCGCGTCACCACCGCATGGATGCGATGCCCGCGCGCCAGCAGCGTCTCGGCCGCGTGGCGCAAGAGAGATTCGTTACCCACCAGAATCGCGGAAAATTGCGTCATGGCTTACCCTTTTCAACATGAACGGGCTTTGGTTGTGAACGAAAGGCGTGGCGCGCCAGATGCGCCAGATGGCCCGGCGGCCCGTCCGGCTTGCGCCCCGACAGAAGGCAGCGCAGGCGGAACAGGCCCGCGCCCCCCAGATGCGCGACCGTGGCCCAAAGCGCGCCCAGACGCCCATGATGTTTTTCGAAATAGCGGCGCCGGGAATCGTACCAGTAATCCGGCGCGCGCTTCCATTCCTTCATGCCGGTGCTGACCGAACCGATATGCAGCACCAGGCTTTCGACGACGTAATGGGTCTGCCAGCCCGCCAGCGCGGCGCGGCGGCACAGGTCGGTCTCCTCGTAGTAAAGGAAGAAGCCCTCGTCGAAGAGACCGATTCGATCCAGCACATCCATGCGGATCATCATCGACGCCCCGGCCGACCAGTCCACGCGACCCGATGCCTCGGGCTGCGGCAGCGCCACGATGCGCCGCCGCAGCAGGCGCGAGATCGGGCCGGTGCGGCATTCCGATTCGAACTCGCCCAGCGCGGTGGGAAAGCGGAAGGCGGTGCTGTGCGGCACGTCGTCGGTGCCGCGCAGGCGCGAACAGGCGATCCCGGCCTGCGGATGCGCAGCCAGATAATCGACCAGCGCCCGGATCGCACCGGGCTGCGGAATCGCGTCGGAATTCAGCAGATAGACCAGATCGGCGCGGCGCCCGTCCGGCAGGCCCTGGCGGATGCCGTGATTGTTGCCGGCGCCATAGCCGCCGTTCCAGCCCGATTGCACCACCGCGACGCGATCCGAGGGCCAGCCGCGCGCCCGCACCCCAGCCTGCATCGCCTCGTAGCTGCCATCGCCGGAATCGTTGTCCACGATGGTCAGCCCGCCGTCGATGCCCTGCATTTCGCGCAATGCGGCCTCGGCGGCCTGCAAGGACATCTCTGGCGTGCGCCAGTTGAGCACGATGACATGCACGCTGGCCGTGGTCGGATTCTGGGTCATGGTCACTCCGCCGCCTTGATCCCGGCCGGGGCGTCCATCTCGGCATCGGCCTCGCGCAGGATTTCGCGCAGGACCGAAGACAGGCGGCGCACATTCGGCTCCAGCACCATCGAATCGTGATCGCCCGGCACTTCGATCACCCGCAGATTGGGCATCCAGGGCGACCAGCCATTGTCCTCGATGACGTAATCCCGGCCGGAATTGATCCAGCGCCCGCCGGTCACCTTCCAGCGCCGGTCGAGCGGCGGCCGGAACATCGCCACCGGCCCGTCCCAGACCGAAAGCCGCATCTTCGGCAGCGCCGCGAGGAAGGCGGCCTCGATGGCCAGGTCGTGGAAGGCGCCGGTTGCCTCGGCCGAAACCTCGGCCTCGACCGCCTTGGCCTTGCTGCGGCGCTGGAATTCATAGGCCACGCGGTCGCGCAGCCATTTCCAGACGAAGCCCGGCCCGCCCTCGCGCAGCTCGCCCAGGCGGATCGCCAGCCGGTCCTTGCGGCTGACCGGCTCGCGCAGCGGCAGCGGCGTGTCGAGCATGACCAGCATCGCCACCTCCTCGCCCGCCGCGCGCAACTGCCGCGCCATCTCATAGGCGGTCAGCCCGCCGCCCGAGAAACCGCCGATCAGATAGGGGCCGGCCGGCTGAATCTGGCGCAGTTCCTCGATATAGTCGCGGGCGGCTTCGGTGAAATCCTCATGCGGCTTGTCGTCGCCCAAGAGGCCGCGCGCCTGGATGCCCCAGAAACGGCGGTCCGGCCCCAGCCGCTGCGCCAGCTGCCGCAGGTTCATGATATTGCCGAACATGCCGGCGACCATGAAGAAGGGCGTGCCCTCGCCCCGCCCGCCCATATCGACGAGGAAGCGGAAGCGCGGCCGGGCCGAAACCGGCAGCTCGCGCACGTTGTCGGGCGAGACCAGCTCGCGCGGGCCGGTGCGCTCCTCGACCAGTGCGGCCAATTCGGCGATGGTTGGCGCCTCAAACAGGGTCGAGATCGGCAGGTCCACGCCGAAAGCCTTGCGCAGCTGGCCGAACATGCGCACCGCGATCAGCGAATGGCCGCCAAGGTCGAAGAAGCTGTCGGCGGCGCCGACCTGGGCGATGCCCAGGAGCTCGGACCAGATCGCCGCCAGTTCCGCCTGGATGCCCGGCGCCGGTTCGACGAAATCGCTGTCGAGGTCGGGGCGCTCGAAGCCGCCCTCGGCGGGCGCGGCATCCTCGACCACCCCCGCCTCGGCAATCAGCGCCGGCAGGTCCAGCGACGAGACATAGACCTGAGAAAGCCCGGTCGAGATGGCGCGGCTGAGCATCGCCGGGCCGATGGCGGCCGGGATGCCCTGGCTGATATTGTGATGCAAGCGCCGCTCGGCCGGGGACAGGCTGCGCGCCGGCTGCACCCGCGCCTGCGGCGTGGCGGAAATCGCCGCCGCCAGCTTGCGCAGGGCGAAGCCCTTGATCTCGGCGCAGACCGTGCCGTCCGCCGCGGCCAGCGTGATGTCGAATTGCGCCATGCCCTGCGCGTCGCTGTTGTCGCCGGCATTGCGGATGTGGCTGATGACCTGCGCCGGCAAGGGCGCATAAAGCCGAATCGCGCGATAGCCCATCGGCACCCAGAGATTGCCGGGCGTCCAGCCCTTGATCAATTCCATCGCCCAGCCGGTGGCGATGTCCAGAAGCGCCGGATGCGTCAGCCATTCCCCGGCCTCGGCGGCATATTCCGGCGGCAGCGACAGTTCCGCCACCCCCTCGTCGCCGGCAATGCGATAGCGGCGCAGCACCTGCCAGCGCGGGCCGAACACCATCTGGCCTTCCTGCGCCGAGGCGATCGCCGCGCCCTGTCCGTCCCGGTCCCAGCCGCCGGCGATCCGCAGCGCCTCGGGCGCCGCCTCGTGCAGGCCGGCGACCAGGGCCGAGACGTTCGGCTCTCCCTGCGGGTCGTCGAGGATCTCGACGCGCATCGCATCGCCTTCGGGCAGGACGCGGGTGCTGACCAGCGCGGTATCGGAAACCAGCACCGGGCGGCGGAATTCCAGGTCGCGGATCACCAGCGGCAGGCTCAGCCCGCATTCCAGCGCGGCTTCCGAGATCAGCTCGATCCAGCCGGTTCCGGGCATCAGCGCCTGGCCTTGCGCGGTCTTGTGGCCGCCGATGATCCAGTCCTGCATCTTCAGCGCGGTGCGGAACTCGCGCCCGCCTGGCATGGGCAGGCTTTCGTCCAAGAGCGGCCGGCCCTGCGGCACGGCGACGGCGGACGCGGTGTCCAGCCCCATGGCCCGCGCCGCCATGCCGGCATCGGCCCAGACGCCCCAGTTGACCGCGACCACCCGGCCCAGCGCCTGCGGCGCGCTGCGCGCCACCGCGTTCAGATATTCGTTGGCGGCGACGTAATCCGCCTGCCCCGCCGGCGCGATCACCGAGGAGGTCGAGGAGAACAGCACCGTCAGCTTGGCGGGATTGTCCGCCAGCGCCTCGATCAGCGCGCGGGTGCCCAACAGCTTCGGCGCCAGCACGTCCCAGGCATCGTCGTCGGTCTTGGCGGCGATCAGGCTGTCGCGGATCACACCGGCGGCATGCAGCACCACGTCGAGGCTGCCGAAACGCGCCTTGGTCTCGGCCACGGCGCGGGCCATGTCCTCGGGGCTGGTCACGTCAGCGCGGATCGCCAGCACCTCGGCCCCCAGCGATTCCAGCTGGCGGACCGAGGCGGTGACGGCGGGCGAATCCACCCGGCCGCGCGTGGTCAGCGCCAGTTTCGCGCCGCCGCGCTGCGCCAGCTCGCGGGCGATGGCCTGGCCGATGCCGCCGAAGCCGCCGGTGATCAGGCAGGCCGCGCCCTGCGGGATGGCGGCCATGCCGTCATCGGCCAGCGCAACCTTTTCAAGGCTTTGCTCAAAGCGGCGCCCGTCGCGCCATGCGGCGACGGCGGCGCCCGAAGGGGCCAGCGCCTCCTCCAGCAGGTTGGCGGCCAGCGCGTCCAGGCCGCCCTTCGCCGGCAGGCGGATGTCCACCAGACGGGCCGAGACGTTCGGCATCTCATGCGGCATGACGCGGATCGGCCCTGCTGCCGTGGCCTTTTCCGGCACCGGCGCCGGTTCTTCGGCGACGCGCAGCGCGTCGTTGCAGACCGCGATCACCTCCAGCTTCGCGTCGGGCAGTTCGGCGCCGATGGCCTGCGCCAGATGCAGCAGGCCGAAGAAGCCGCGTTCCAGCTGGCTGTTGAGCAGGCTGGAGCCGGGGCGGAACTTCGCCCCCTGCGTCACCGACCAGAGATGCAGGATGCGGTCGGGCACCATCTCCTGCCCGGCCAGTGCGGCCAGCAGCATCTCATAGCCCTCGCGGTCGGATTCGACCGGCAGCAGGAAGCGACCGTCGCCACCCGCAACCGTCTTGTCGGCGAAGGTATCGCCCACCTCGACCACCGCGACGCGCTGGCCGCGGGCCCGCAGCCCCTCGGTCACGCGCTCGGCAAGGCCCAGATCGTCGGCAAAGACCAGCCAGTTCCGCTGGCCCCGCGCGACCGGCCCCTGCGGCCCGATCTCGATATTCGGCGAGGCCAGCTTCCAGGCCGGGCGCCAGCCCCATTCCGCCGGCTCCTCGATCCGCGCCAGTTCTTCGGCAGTCTCCGCCGCGGCATTGGCCGAACGCTCGATGAAATAGCGCTTGCGCTGGAAGGCATAGCCCGGCAGCGACAGGCGCCGGCGCCGGGCACCGCCCCAGACCTGATCCCAGTCGATCTGCCCGTCGCAGGCCCAGAACCGCGCCAGCGCAGCCATGAAATAGCTGTCATCGCCGGTGGCATGGTCGCGGTGGCGCAGGGTCGAGATCACCTGGTTGGCGGCGACCGCCGGATGCGCCTTGGTCATGGCCTGCATGGCCCGGCCCGGCCCGACCTCGACGAACACCCGCCCCGGCACCTGCGCCAGATGCGCGATGCCGTCGGCAAAGCGCACGGTGCCGCGCAGATGCGCGACCCAGTAGTCGGGACTGGTCGCCTCGGCCGCGGTCAAGGGCTGGCCCGAGCGGTTCGAGATGATCGGGATCTGCGGCGCGTTCAGCCGGATCGAGGCGAGATAGGCGCGGAATTCGCCCAGCACCGGCTCCAGCAGCCGCGAATGCGCGGCGATGGAGATGGCGATGCGCTGGCATTCCACCTCTTGCGCCGCCATGCGCGCGGCAAAGCGGTCCAGCGCCGCATCGGGCCCCGAGACCACCGACAGGCCCGGCCCGTTCACCGCCGCCAGGTCCAGTTCCAGCGCCTCAAGCTCGGCGGCGAACTCCTCGGGCGGCAGCGGCACCGACAGCATGCCGCCCGCCGGCACCCGGTCCATCAGCAGCCCGCGCAGGCGCACCAGGCCGATGCAATCCTCGAAGCTCATCACCCCGGCGATGCAGGCGGCGGTGTTCTCGCCCATGGAATGGCCGATCAGCGCCGCGGGCGTCACGCCCCAGCTGATCCACAGCTGCGCCAGCGCATATTCGGTGATCATCAGCAGCGGCAGTTGCAGCGAGGGCTGCAGAAGCCGCCGGTCGGCCTCGGCCTCCTGCCCCGGTTCGGGCAGCCAGAGCGCGCGCAGGTCGGTGCCATGCGCCTGCGCCATGTGGTCGAGGCCGCGGTCCATCCATTCGCGGAACACCGGCTCGGTCTGGTAGAGTCCGCGCGCCATGCCGGCATATTGCGCGCCGCCGCCGGGCAGCATGAACACCGCCTCGGCCGGATCGCCCACCGGCTGGTGATCGAAGACCAGCAGCGGATCGGGCTCGGCCAGAAGCCGCGCCGCCTCGGCCGCCGTCTCGGCCACCAGCACGCGGCGGCGGTCGAACTGCCGCCGGCCCTGGGTCAGGGTAAAGGACAGGTCGGCCATGTCCACGCCCGGATTGGCCTGCAGCCAGCCCGCCAGCGCCGCCGAATTGGCATCCAGCGCCGCCTTGCTGCGGCCCGACACGGCGATGATGTGGAAAGGCCAGTCGGACTCGCCCGAAGCCTCGGCCGCCGGCGGCTGCTCAAGGATCACATGCGCATTGGTGCCGCCGACGCCCAGCGAGTTCACCCCGGCGCGGCGCGGCCCCGGCACCGGCCAGTCCGACAGCCGGTCGTTGACCTGGAACGGCCCGCCCTCGAAGTCGATGGCGGGGTTGGGCGCTTCGTAGTTCAGGCTGGGTGGGATCTTGCCGTGATGCACCGCCAGGGCCGATTTGATCAGCCCGGCGCTGCCCGCCGCGGTGTCCAGATGGCCGATATTGGTCTTGACCGAGCCGATGCGGCACGGCCCCTGCCGCCCCCCTTCCGAGACGCGCGCATAGGCCTGGTTCAGCGCCGCCACCTCGATCGGGTCGCCCAGCGCGGTGCCGGTGCCGTGGCATTCGACATAGCCGATGCTGTCCGAGGAGACCCCGGCCATCACCAGCGCCTCGGCCACCGCCTGCGCCTGGCCCTCGACGCTGGGGGCCAGGTAGCCGGCCTTGGCGGCGCCGTCATTGTTGATGGCCGAGCCCTTGATGACCGCCCAGATGTGGTCGCCGTCGGCCAGCGCATCACGCAGCCGGCGCAGCGCCACCACCGCCGCGCCGCTGCCGAACACCGTGCCCTGCGCGCGATGGTCGAAAGCATGGCAATGGCCGTCGGGCGACAGGATCTCGTTCTCCTTGTAGAGATAGCCCAGGCCATGCGGCAGCTCGATGGTCACGCCGCCGGCCAGCGCCATGTCGCATTCGCCCGATTGCAGCGACTGGCAGGCCATGTGGATCGCCACCAGCGAGGTCGAGCAGGCCGTCTGCACGTTGACCGACGGCCCCTTCAGGTCGAAGACATGGCTGACGCGGGTAGACAGGAAGTCCTTGTCGTTGCCGGTATGGCGCAGCAGGAAATGCCCGACGCCATCGACCAGATCGCGGTTCGAGCAGACGTTCCAGTAGTAATAGCTGCCCGCGCCGCAGCCGGCCCAGACGCCGATATTGCCGGCGAAACGCTCGGGCACATGCGCGGCATCCTCCAGCGCGTGCCAGCAGGTTTCCAGGAACTTGCGGTGCTGCGGGTCCATGATCGCCGCTTCCTTGGGCGAAAGCCCGAAGAATTCGGCATCGAATTCGTCGAACTGGTCCAGCACCGCTGCCGAGGCGACATAGTTCGGGTCCGAGAGCCGTGCCCGCGACTCGCCCCGCGCCAGCAGTTCGGCCTGCGGGACGCGCTGGATCGATTCGACCCCACGGCACAGGTTGTCCCAGTATTCAGCGACGCCCGCGGCCCCGGGCAGCTGGGCCGCCATGCCGACGATCGCGATATCGGTGTCCTCAACGACGGTCTTGTCGAAGGCCATGGCGATGCCTCTTTCAACTCGTGGAATGCCCTTGTGGGCGGCAATGACTTAACAACTGGCGCGCGTGTCCGGCATAGCGAATCCGGCGCCCGGCACCAACCTATAAAACCGTCTGGATGCCTGCCTTTTTAGGCAGAATCCGCTCGGCAGCCGGGGAATCGCCCGCCTCTGCGACCCCCTGCCGCAGGCGGTGGGCATTGCCCAGCAGCGCGCCGGCCGTCAGCCAGCTCAGCGGGGTCAGCGTGGCGTTCGGGATCAGGTCCAGCAGATTCATCGCCAGCATCAGCGACAGGGTCCCCAGCACCACCAGCTCGCGCTCGCGCGGGGGGCGGCGGCCGCCGGGCATCGCCCGCAGCAGGGCGAAGATCGGCGTCAGGAGCAGCAGGAAATAGGCCATGTAGCCGAAGATGCCGCGCGCGCCCACCCAGATCACCCATTGCCCGTCCGGGATCGAGGCCAGCCGGCCGCTATAGGGATCGTAGAACAGCGGCCGGCCCCAGCCGCCCCAGCCGAACAGCGGCCGCTCCATGGCGCGCTCCAGCAGCGCCTCTTCGTTCATGAGCCGGAATTCCAGCGACCGTCCCCGCTCGGGCGAAACGGACATGGCCGTGTCCACGATGCCCTGCAGCGGCATCCAGGAGGTGGTGCGCAGCGTCGGATAGGCAAAGGCGACGCTGGCGACCAGGGCGGCCACCAGCACCATCATGCGCGGCCGCGCGAAGGCCACCAGCGGCGCCGCCATGAAGGCCTGCATCAGCGCGCCGGCCGATTTGCACAGCACCACCACGCAGCCCAGATAGGCCGCGATCAGCAGGTTGCGCCGCGTGCGGTCGTTGCGCGCGATGGCGATGGCCGACAGGAAGGCGGTCATGGTCATCAGCGCCACCCAGAGCGGATGTTCCAGGAACACGATGGGCCGATAGCCGCCGTAACGGATGGTCTGGATGAAATCGTGCTGGAAATAGCCATAGACCCAGACATTGATCTGCGGGCTCAGCCGCAGCTCGATCAGCATCGGGACAGTATAGCACAGCACCCCCAGCACCAGGCAGCGGATCCAGAGCTCGGCCCCCTTGGCGTTCCACAACAGCCTGTAGCCCAGAAGAAAGGGCAGCAGCTGGATCAGCTGCAGGATCAGGTCGGCAAAGCCCTGGCTGATCGACATGGCCGGGCGATAGTTGACGCCGTCGATCAGCGGATCGGGATTGGTCACCGCCGTCATGATGGGCGAGACGCAGTTCATCGCCAGAAGCAGCATCACCCACGGGCCCAGCGGCGGCGGCGCCGGCTCGTCCCGGGCGCGGTCCTTGGTGACGAAATAGACCATGGCGGCGGCGGCCAGGGCCGGGATCATGTGCTTGTTCAGGCCGGGAAAGGCGGGCAGGTCGATCTCGACCAGCTGCGGCAAGAGCAGATAGCCGGCAAAGATCGACCAGATCAGCGCCCGCGCCCGCTCCATGCGCTGGAACAGCACCGCGACCACCAGCGGCCAGGTCAACAGCACCAGAAAGGCCAATACGGGCATGGCCCTGACTCCCGTCTCGCGGCGCGGCCGCCTTTTCGATCCACGGCGGGGAAGGACGTTGCAATCCCCTCGCCATCAACACATCCTGCCGCGGATTCCAGCCGGACCGAGGCATATCATGCATTTCAGCTTTCCCGACGGCAATGCCGTCCGGATCAATTGTCGGGATTCTTCCGCCCTGCTGGCCGCGGTGCGGCAGCGGCTTCAGGACGGGCAGGGCTTCGCCATCGCCACGATCAACGTCGATCACCTGCAAAGGCTGGGCGAGGACGCCGCTTTCCGCCGCGCCTATGCCGCGCATGACCTGATCTGCGCCGACGGCAACCCCGTGGTCTGGCTGTCGCGCATCGCCGGGCGGCCGGTGGCGCTGGCGCCGGGCTCGGACCTGGTGCTGCCGCTGGCGGCCGAGGCGGCGCGGGCCGGCCTGCCCGTGGCGCTGATCGGCAGCAGCGACGAATCGCTGGCGCTGGCCGCGCAGAGCATGCAGGCCGCCGTTCCGGGGCTGCGGGTGGCGCTGACCCATGCGCCGGGCTTTCCCTTCGACCCGATGGGCGAGGAAGCGGCCGCGATCATCGAGCGCATCCGCGCTTCGGGCGCGCGGCTGTGCTTCCTGGCGCTTGGCGCGCCGCGGCAAGAGCTGTTCGCCATCCGCGCCCGGGACAGGCTGGGCGATGTCGGCTTCGCCTCGATCGGGGCCGGGCTCGACTTCCTGTCCGGCCACCAGCGGCGGGCGCCGGAACTGCTGCGCCGGATCAAGCTGGAATGGCTGTGGCGGATGCTGTCGAACCCGCGCCGGCTGTTCCTGCGCTATGCGAAGGGCTTCGCCATCCTGCCGGGGCATGTGCGCCGGGCGCTGGCGATCCGGGCCGAGGACAACAAGACGGGGAAGTAACGGCGCCCGCCCGCAGCGACGCAGACGCGCCCTTCGCTCGGTGCGCCGGCGGGCGCTGCGCTCAGTGCCAGTCGAACTGCAGGCTGTCGGCCAGGCTCAGCGCCTGCAGCGGCTCCGGTCCGTCCTGCTGCGCCTGCTGGAGATAGGCGTCCAGCAGGGCGCGGGGGTTCCAGCCGCCGGAATGCGACCCCTCGTCCAGCACGGAACCGGCCTTGTCGCCGCCCTGCCCCAGCCAGCCCAGATGCCGCAGCACCGCGGCGCCAGGATCGGCCGCATCGCCCAGTTCGCCGTCCAGCGGCGCGACGAGGACCGCCGACGCGGCGCCCTCCTCGGCCGAAGCCGTGCGCACCGCCTGCGCCGAGACCTGCCCGCTCTGGCCCGTGGTCAGCGGAATGCCCATCTGGTTCAGCATGGCGCGGGTCAGCGTGGCGGCATTCACCCCCTCCAGGATCAGCCGCTCGCCGTTCGGAAAGCTCAGCACGGCGCTGCTGCCCTGCGCCGAGACCCGCACGTCGTTCACATCGACCAGATTGCCCTGCGCATCATGCAGGCCGCTGACGTCCAGCCGGTCGCCGGGCCGCAGCATGTTGCCGCCGGCGTCGCGCACGTCGCCGACCTGGAAGGCGCGGACGGTGTCCACGCCGAAACCGTCGCGCAGGATCAGCACGTCGCGCGACGAATCCGGCAGGACCGAGGCGCCGTTCGAGGCGAAGATGTCCTCGAACATCGAGATGAAGTCGTTGCCGCGACCGCCGTCGATGGTATCGGCGCCGGCACCGCCCTCGATGGTGTCCCGCCCGGCGCTGCCGGTGATGCGGTCATCGCCCCAGCGGGTGTTGATATGGATGCCCTGCGCGTTCAGGCCGATATTGGCCGTGGCGGCCGTCACCGTGTCGCGCCCCTCATGGGTCCAGAACAGCTCGAACTCGCTGAAGACCAAGGTGCCGTTGCCCTGCGGATAGCTGGCATTGCCGGCGCTGCGGCTGGTGAACACGACATTGACGCCGACGGTGTTCTCGGCATTGCCCTTGGCCCACATGTTCAGCAGGTCGTAGCCGGCGCCCCCGACCAGCGTGTCGTGGCCGATGTTCTGGATCGGCGCCATGCCGCCGTTATTGCCCCAGCGCACATTGTCGTCGCCGGCGCCGGCATGGCCATAGTCATTGCCCTGCGAAGGCATCAGCAGGTCGTTGCCGTTGCCGCCGAAGATGGTGTCGTTGCCATTGCCGCCGTCGAGGACGTCGTCGCCCGGGCCGCCATGCACGTAATCGTTGCCGCCGCCGCTGTTGATCGTCACGCCATGCGCCGGCGTATGGTTCACGCCGGTGCCGCGCGCGGCGTTCAGCGGCGCGCCCTGGGCGCTGATCCAGTCATTGCCGTTGCCGGTCTGCAGCCGCTCGATGCCCCAGAAGTTCAGCCGGTTGCCGAAGGCATCGGTGGCGAAGCCGTTCTCGCTGGTGTTGAAGGTGACGCGGAACCCGGCCAGCCCGGCCAGATGCAGCCGGTCGCCGCCCGAGAGGTCGCCATAGGGATTGGCGTCATAGCGTTCCTCGGCAAGCCCGCCGTAATAGAGGTCCAGGCCGCCGGTCGCGTTGGGATTCTGTTCCCAGATCAGCGTATCCGCGCCGGGCCCGCCATGCACCGAGTCGTTGCCATGGCCGCCGTTCAGGGTATCGCGCCCGGCCAATCCGTTGATCGTGTCGCGGCCCACGGTTCCGCGCAGGCTGTCATTGCCCGCTGTCCCAGTAATCACGGCCATGTCTGTCCCCAATTCGATGTCGTTGGGGATAGGCTTTGAAGAAAGAACAGCAGGACACCCCGCCCGAATCGCCTATCCGGGGCGGATTAGATTAAATTGACTGAAGTCAAGGCACCTGTCCTTTTGGACAGTTCAACCCCGGTTTTTACGCTGCGTTTTCACCTTTCGGTTGATATTTTATCCATTCAGGGCCTTTCGGTTCCGCGCATGGCGCTGCGCAAGCTGACGCGCCTTCGCACCCGGAATCAGCGGCCGCGCCGCCTCGGCCGGGCTGTCGCGAAGGGCGGGAAACAGCGCCAGGATCTCGTCCCGCGCCGCCTTGCCGACCGCCTTCAGCGCCTCGGCGCCGGTATAGAGCGACTCGGTCTCGGCACCGTTCGACAGCACGATCTCGTGCCGGTCGAACAGGATGTGGAAATACTCGACCGCCTCGGCCTCGACCTGCTCGATGCCCTCGATCGCCAGCAATTGCTTGGCCGCGACCAGGACCTCGGCGCAGCCGAACATGCGCTGCGCGATGGCCGAGCGGACCAGGATGCGGTGCTGCGGCGAGACCGTCAGGTCCAGGGCCGGCACCCCCCGCCCCAGCGCCCCGGCGCGGATGCGGATCGGCCGCAGCCGCGGCGCCGCCGCCAGATCGACCGCATCCAGCGCCCGCCGCCCGATCCAGCGAATCGGCTGCAACCCATGGTCGCGGGTCTGCACCAGATCGCCCACCCGCAGTTGTTCAACCGCGACGGCGCCGCGATCCGTCTGGATCAGCGTGCTGCGGCAGAAGCAGGGAATGCCGATTTCGCGCAGCTTCTCGCGGGTCAGCTGGGCCGGATCGACATCGTGCAGGACCAGGCTTTCGCCGTTCGGGAACATCAGCTTCGCATGGGTTCCGAAGGCGTCGGCAAAGGGGATCACGGTCACGTCGTCCAGATCGACCGGATTGCCATCGGCATCGTGCAGATCGCTGACGTCCAGCCGATCCATCGGGATCGGGTTGCCCCATTCGTCCAGCCCGGCCTCGATGGTGAAGGCGCGCACGGTGTCGTTGCCGAACCCGTCGCGCAGCACCAGCAGGTCCGCCCCGTCATCCGGCGCGGCATGGGCGGCAAACAGGTCGGCCGCCATCGAGATCAGGTCGTCGCCGGCCCCCGCGTCGATCGTGTCCGAGCCGAAACCGCCCTCGATCGTGTCATTGCCGGCGCTGCCGAGGATCAGGTCGTCGCCCCAGGCGGTATAGACGCGGAACCCGTCCACCCCCGCCGCCGAGCCGTCCACCGTGTCGTTGCCGTTGCCGGTCAGCAGGTTCTGGAACTCGTAGAACTCCAGATGCCCGGTTGCGGCCGGGCCGGTGGCATCGACGGTGCCGCTGTCCGAGATGGTCAGCGCCATGCGCACGCCATTGCCGGCAGTGTCGTGCTGCCAGGCGTTCAGCGTGTTGTAGCCCTCGCCGCCATAGAACAGGTCGTTGCCGACGGGACCGTCGTAATGGCCGTCGCCCCAGCGGATGCCGTCATTGCCGCCCTCGCCATAGACGGTGTCGTCCCCCGGCCCCGCCTCGATGACGTCGTCGCCGTCGCCGCCATGGATCAGATCGTCGCCGACCCCGGCATGGATGTAATCCGCAGCCGCGCTGCCGATGACGGTGTCGTCGCCGCCGCCGGTATAGGCCCGGATGCCGACCCCGTCGGTGATCGTCGCGCCCGAGGCGTCGATGGAATCGGCGCCCCCGCCGGAAACCAGCCGCTCGAACCCGTCGAATGCCAGGCTGTTGCCATAGGCGTCCTGGGCCTGGCCGGATTGCGCGCTGTCGAACTGCACGGTGAAGCCGCCCAGCCCGCTGCCGCCATGACCGAGGTTCAGCGTGTCGCCGCCCGCATGGGTATAGGGGCTGGGATCGAAATCCTCGCCGCCGCTGCCGCCGTGATAGACGTCATGGACGCCGGAGGCATCCGCATCCTCGTCCCAGAACAGCAGGTCGCGGCCTTCGCCGCCATCGACCGTGTCGCTGCCCGGCCCGCCGTTGAGCGTGTCATGGCCCGCACCGCCTTCGATGAAATCGTCTTCGGCCGTTCCGAGGAGGCTGTCGTCGCCTGCGGTTCCGGGAATCGTCGCCATGAAAAGACCTCCGCTGAAATCGTTACCCATACGCAAAAGGCCGCTGCACAATGCGGCCGAATCGGCAGATTCATGCCGATTTAACCCGCTTGGCGGGCCCGAGTTCAGCTGTGCTTTTGGGCAGGTCCGGGCGGTGTTGCCCAGGCTATCGTCTGTTCGAGAATGCTGGCAGCAATGATTTTCTGCGACATGTTAAGTTACGCAGAGCTCATCAGACGTTCACCGGGCCAACGCCCCGCAGCCACAGCATCAACCAGAGTTGTCGAGATGAGCTTGCGCATCTCGTCATCCACCCGGCGCCGCGGACGGTTTGCCGGGACGACCAGATAAAGCGTCCGGGTCAGCTCGGGATCCTTGATCCTGCGCGCGTGGAGGCTGCCCTTGGCAAGATCCTCCGCCACCGTTGCGCGTGCGAGAATCGAACAGCCCAGCCCCGCCCGCATCGCCTGGATCAGCGCGCTGAGGGATTCGATCTCAAGCTGCGGATGGGGGGTGATCTGGCGGCGCAAGAACTGGCTGTGCACGATCGAACGCGAGGACCGGACCAGGTTCAGCGCCAGCACCTTCCCCTGAGGCAGGTCGTCGAAGGAAATCGGAGCATCCTGGGATCCGATCATCTGCGGAAGGCCGACAAGATAAAGATGTTCGTTCAGGATCGGCAGGGCGTTGAACCGGCTGTCCTCGGGCGGCTGATAGGCCACGGCCAGGTCGACCTCGCCCCGCAGCATCATCGCTAGCAGGTTGCCGCTGACGCTTTCGACGATGGTCAGGTGGATACCCGGCAGCCGTTCGGCCGCCTTCTGCATGATCGTCAGGGCCGCAACCTCGGTCGCCGTATGACAGAGACCCAGCACGAACGGTCCCACCGCCTGTTCGGTGAAGTCGCGCACGTCCGCTTCCGCGCGCTCCAGCGCGGCAAGGATCACCTGCGCATGCTCATGAAGCCGCTCGCCCGCCGGGGTAAGGGCGACACCGCGCGGGCGGCGGTTGAAAAGGCGCACGCCCAGCTGCGCCTCGAGCTCGGCCATGTGATGGCTCAGCGCGGATTGCGCAACGCCCAGATCCTGGGCGGCATGGCCAATGACCCCGATGCGGGCGATATGCTCGAAATACCGAAGCTGGCGCAGGCTCAGCGGCATTCATGCTCATCCATCTGTTTTACAGATATCGTGGATCTGTATCTTCTATTTGTCCGATGCCTTGATGCTTGGCAACCTCCGTGCACAGAGAAACGGGAGGAAATCGATGAATCTGCCTTTGGACGGCATCCGCGTCGTCGAGATGAGCCATATGGTCATGGGCCCGTCCTGTGGGATGTTCCTGGCCTTCCTGGGGGCCGAGGTGATCAAGGTCGAGCCGCCCGAGGGCGACAAGACTCGCAATCTGACCGGCATGGGCGCCGGTTTCTTTCCCACCTTCAACCGCGGCAAGAAGTCGGTGGTCCTGGACATAAAGCAGCCCGAAGGCCGCGCCGATCTCGAGCAGCTTCTGAACTCGGCCGATGTCTTCGTCGAGAATTTCCGCACCGAGAGCCTGGCGAAGATGGGCCTCGACCCCGAAAGCCTGCACAAACGCTTCCCGCGCTTGATCGTCGCGTCCTGCAAGGGCTTCTTGGAAGGGCCCTACGAAAACCGCGCCGCCATGGACGAGCTGGTGCAGATGATGACCGGCATGGCCTACATGACCGGGCCGACAGGACGGCCGCTGCGGATCGGCTCTTCGGCCAACGACATCATGGGCGGGCTTTTCGCCGCGTATGGCGTTCTGGGTCAGATCATCCGGCGCGGCCGGGATGGCAAGGGCAGCGTCGTGCGCGCGGGCCTGTTCGAGAACTGCCTGCTATTGGTGGCGCAGCACATGGTGCAATTCGACATCGAAGGCACCGAAAGCCCGCCGATGCCGGAGCGCATATTCTCGTGGCCGGTCTATGACATCTTCCAGACTCGCGACGGCCGCCAGATCTTCATGGGCGCGGTGACCGAGACGCAATGGACGGCGCTTTGCCATGTGCTGGGGCTAGAGGATCTGCTGTCTGACCCGCGGCTTCAGACCCGCCCTGACCAGATTGCCGCGCGGGACTGGACCTTGCCCATCGTGGCGCAGGCCGTCGCCAGCCGCGACTTCGGCGATCTCCTGGCCGCTTGCGAGGCCGCGGCCTTGCTGTGCTCGCCGATCGCCCGGCCGGCCGAGATGTATGACGATCCGCATGTCACGCGTCCCGGCGGGCTGATTCATTCGCGCTATGCCGACAAGAAGGATTTCCGCGCCCCGGGCCTGCCCTTCTCGGTCGATGGCGCGGCGCCGGTGCCGGCCAACGCCGATCTGCCGTCGATCGGCCAACACACGGCCGAGATCCTGTCGTCCCTGCCGCAGATGGAGAAGGCGTAATGGTCAGCGATGTGAAGCGAGTCTATCCCGCCGGGCAGCTGATCCTGCGCGAGGTCGGGCTGCGCGACGGCCTGCAGCTGACCAAGGGCTTTCCCTCGACGGAAGCCAAGGCCGAATGGATCCGGCGCGAACATGCTGCGGGCGTGAGGCATTTCGAGGTCGGATCCTTCCTTCCCGCCAGCCGTTTCCCGCAATTTGCCGACGTGCGCGCATTGACCGAACTGGTCAACGGGCTGGGCGCCCATGCGCTGGGGCTGGCGCTGAACGAGCGCGGCGCCCGCGACGCGCTGGCCGCCGGGGTCAGCGAACTGACCATGGTGCTGTCCGCGACCGAAGCGCACAATATGGCCAATGCCCGCCGTCCGCGCGAGCAATCCCTGGCCGAGATCGCCGACATCGTGCGGCTGCGCGACGAGGCGGGTTCGGCGACATTGGTCAATGTGGGCATCGCCATGGCGACCGGCTGTTCGCTGTCGGGGGCGGTCGATCCCGCCGAGGTCGAGCGGCTGGCCGAGCTCTGCCTGAATGCGGGCGTCGACCTGGTCGGCATCGCGGATACCGTGGGCTATGGAGGGCCGCGCCAGATCGCCGACCTGTGCCGCCGCATGACCGCGCTGATGGGCAAGCGGCCCTATGTCGTGCATCTGCACGACACACGCGGCATGGGCCTTGCCAATGCGCTGGCGGCCCATGATGCCGGGGCGCGGGTCTTCGATGCCTCGCTGGGGGGGCTGGGTGGCTGTCCCTTCGCACCCGGCGCGACCGGAAATGTGGTTTTCGAGGATCTGGTTTATCTGTTCGAAACCGCGGGCATCCGCACCGGCATCGACCTGGAGGAGGTCATCGCCATCCGCGAGATCCTGGCGCGCGAAATGCCCGAAGAACAGCTTCACGGCGCCCTGGCGCAAGCCGGCCCGCCCAAGGAGATGAAATGGCAGGCCGAGGCGGCCTGATCCGACAACGATCACGGGGAGGAGGAACCCAATGCCCGCACGAACCATTCTGGCCAGCACGACGCTGCTGGTCCTGACCACGCTTCCGGCGATGGCAGCGACGCCGATCCGTTGCAGCCATCAGTTGCCGCCGCAGCACGAGGTGGCGAAAGTCATCGAACGCTGGGCCGCCGAGGTCGAGACGCTGTCGGAGGGCGACCTCGATGTTCAGCTGTTCGGCGCCAACGCTCTGGCGAAACCCGAGGAGAACATTCCCTCCGTCGCCAAGGGCAGCTTTGAATGCGCCTTCTCGGTCAACTTCCAGTGGGGCAAGACCCTGCCCGCCATGAACGTGACGCTGCGCCCCTATGCCTTCAGCGATCCCGAGATCTGGCGCAATTGGCCGGATTCCGAACCCGCCGCCTATCTGGAAGGGCTGATGGAGGAAAAACGGCTGAAGAACATTGCCTGGCTGTTTCAGACCCGGATGAGCGTCTTCACCTCGAAGGGCAAGCCGCTGACCGCGCCCGCCGACTTCCGGGGCATCAAGATCCGCGGTCTGAACCCGGCCTTTGACACCGGCCTGACGGCCATGGGAGCGGCAACCAGTTCGATGCCGGGGTCCGAAGTCTACCAGGCGCTGTCCACCGGTGTCATCGACGCTGCCCTTACCGACGTGGCCGCTGCCTATGCTCGCAAATATTACGAGGTCCAGGACCATATGACGGTGACGCCCATCATATCGGTCTTCTTCAACGGCTACATGAACCAGCGCTTTTACGAGGGCCTGACCGATGCGCAGCGTGCGGCCCTGGACGAGGCCGGCAGGAAGGCCGCGGTCTGGGCGGTCGAGGAAGGGCTGGCGGCCGAAGAAGCCGCGCCGGGTCTTCTGGAAGCCGAAGGCGTGACGCTGCATGTTGCGACCGCCGAGGAGAACGAAGCCCTGCGTGCCGTGATGCAGCCCGCCTTCGATCAGGCTTTCATCAAGGAAGGCGGCGAGTCCGTCACGGAACTGCTGAAGCTGGTCGACAGGATGGTGCAATGACGGTGACGCATCCGGCCAAACGACAAGGCCTGAGAGGCGAAGGGGTCGGATCGCTCTGGTCCTTCCTGACCTGGCCCATCCATACGCTTGCGGCGGTCTCGGCGGCGCTGGTGGCGGTGGGTTTCGCGGCCGTAGTGATCGCGGTCTTTTATCGCTACCTGCTGGGTGCGCCGTTGAACGGCGTGGATGAGCTGACCGGCTATCTGGTCGTCGCCATCACCTCTTGCGGGTTGGGCAGCGCGCTGCTCCTGGACCAGCATATCGGGGTCGATATCCTGACCGCCTCGGCTGGTCGCGGCGCCAAGCGCGGGCTCGAGATCTGGGCATCGCTCTGCGTGCTCGTCTGCGCGGCAATACTTGCCTCCTCGGCCTGGCATACCGTCCTGTTCAACCGCGACTTCGGCACCTATTCCACCGGCCCGCTGGAGATCCCGATCTGGTGGGCGCAGGCGCCGATGGTTCCCGGCGCCGTCGTCCTGGGACTTGCGGCGCTGATGCGGTTGCTGCGCACCATGCAGGAGAAAACGAAATGACCGGACTGCTCATCGTCATCGGGCTGATCGCGCTGCTGCTGTCGGGCATTCCGATCTTCGCCGCCCTGCTGCTGACCGGATCGGCGGTGCTGTTCCTGGCCGAGGGCTCGGTCGAAAGCGTGGCCGACACGGTTTTCGCACATCTCAATTCGCCCGTGTTGCTGACCATCCCGCTGTTCATCCTGATGGCGCAGCTGATGATCCGGTCCGGCGCGGTCGACGACCTGTTCCAGATGGCCAACACGCTGATCGGCCATGTAAAGGGCGGCATCGGTGTGGCGACCATCCTCAGCTGCACGATCTTCGCCGCGATCTCGGGATCGTCGGTCGCGACCGCCGTTTCCATCGGCCAGACAGCGATCCCGCAGATGAAGCGATACGGCTTTCCCGAACGCAGCGCGCTTGGGCTGGTGGCGGCGGGCGGCACGCTCGGCATCCTGATCCCGCCCTCGGGGCCGATGATCCTCTATGCGGTGGTGGCCAACGCCTCGATCGGGGCGCTGTTCCTGGCAGGGATCATTCCCGGCCTGCTTCTGGCCCTGGTCTTCGCGGTCTTCTGCCTGATCAGCGCCCGCCGGTCCGGCCGGATCGACCAGGCGCCCTTCCCCGGCTGGCTGTCGGTGTGGCGCGCCATGCACAAGTCGATCTGGGCGCTGCTGATGCCTCCGGTAGTGATGGGCGGGATCTATTTCGGTATCTTCACGGCGACCGAGGCCGCTGCCATCGGCTGCCTTTACGCACTGCTGGTCGGGATATTGGCCTATCGCAATCTGGGCTTGCGCAATCTGGGCCTTTGCCTGCGCGACACGGTGCTGACCTCGCTGATGGTCTTCGCCATCATCGGGGGCGCGGCGGTCTTCGGCAATGCGATCACCATCCTTCGCCTGCCGAACCAGGTCTCCGAACTGATCATTGCGCTGAACCTGACGCCCACGCTGTTCATCCTCGTGGTCATGGCGATGATCTTTGTGATGGGGATGTTTCTGGAAAGCATCGCCATTATCCTGATCACCACGCCGATCCTGTTGCCCTCGATGATCGCGCTGAACATCGACCCGATCTGGTATGGCGTCTTGCTGATGATCAATCTGGAACTGGCGATGATCACCCCGCCGGTGGGCATGAACCTTTTCGTCATCAAGGGCATCACCGGCAGCCCGCTCTCGACGGTGATCCGCGGCGCGGCGCCCTTCGTGCTGCTGATGATTGGCGGCATCCTCACGATCATGGCGGTGCCCGAGCTGGCGACATGGTTGCCGCGCGTCGCCGGCTACAAGTTCTGAGGACAGCGGGATGAGCCTCTACAGGCTGAATGACCGCCGGCCCCGGCTGCCGGCCGGGGGCAACTACTGGATCGCGCCGTCTGCCACGGTGGTGGGGGATGTCGCGCCCGGCCCCGAGGTCGGCATCTGGTCCGGCGCGGTCCTGCGCGGCGACAACGAACCGATCTTGGTGGGCGCGCGCACCACATCCAGGAACACGCGATGATCCATGCCGATCCAGGTTTTCCGGCCACCATCGGCAGCGAGCTATGTGGCGGACTGGCGGCGCTTCGCAACCGGCCTCGCCGAGATCTGAGCTCGCATCAGCCTGGATCGGACGTCGCGACCAGACCGGGCGCGACGCCCTTTTCGTCCTTGAGCGTCCTGAGCACGATCTCGGAGCGCACCTGGGCGACCTGCGGCTGCGGCAGCAGGTGGCGATGGATGAAATCCGAAAACGCCTCCAGATCGCGGACCCTGACGTCGAGCACGTAATCCGCGTCGCCGGACACCGAAAAGGCCGAGCGGATCTGCGGATGCGCGGCGACGAAACGGGCGAAATCGTCGTCTTTCCGCTGGCCGTGGCTGGACAGGTTCACCCGGATGATGGCGCGCAGCCCATAGCCGAGCCTGGCCGCATTGAGCCGTGCCGAATAGCCTTCGATGACACCGGCCTGTTCAAGCGCCGCCCGCCTGCGCGAGCATTGCGAGGGCGACAGGTTCACCAGCTCGGACAGGGCGGCATTGGTCATCGCGCCATCGGCCTGCAATGCAACAAGTATCGCGATGTCAAAGCTATCAAGATTCATTTCGCGCAAGAATCCAGCTCAATATGCTTATCTCATGCGAATATGGCGTGGATTCCGCAAAATTTGCAACCCCTTTGCAGCGACATTGTGTCACATTCCTGCACATGGAGCGAACAGGAGGAAATTATGGGACCGTTCCCGCATGACGCCCCCAAAGCCACGATCAGCGCCGGCAATCCCGCCGGGACCGACGGGTTCGAATTCGTCGAATTCGCCCATCCGCAGCCCGGGGTGCTGGATCGCATCTTTCGCCAGATGGGCTTCGTCCCGGTGGCGAAGCACAAGCGCAAGGACATCACGCTCTATCGCCAGGGCGACATCAACTATCTGCTGAATGCCGACCCGGACAGCCATGCGGCGGGTTTCGTCAAGGACCACGGCCCCTGCGCCCCCGCCATGGCCTGGCGCGTGGTCGATGCGCAGGTGGCGCTGAAGCGGGCGCTGGACCTGGGCGCCGAGGAATATACCGGGGCGGGCAAATCCATCGACGCGCCGGCGGTCTACGGCATCGGCGGCTCGCTGCTCTATTTCATCGACCGCTACGGCGATGCCGGCAGCGCCTATGATGCGGACTATGACTGGCTGGCCGAACCGAACCCGCGCCCCGAGGGCTTCGGCTTCTACTATCTCGACCACCTGACCCACAATGTCATCCGCGGCAACATGGACACCTGGTACAAGTTCTACCACGACACGTTCAATTTCCGCGAGATCAAGTATTTCGACATCAAGGGCAAGCAGACCGGCCTGGTCAGCCGGGCGCTGACCTCGCCCGACGGCAAGATCCGCATCCCGATCAACGAATCCACNGACGACCACAGCCAGATCGAGGAATANCTGCGCGAATACAAGGGCGAGGGCATCCAGCACATCGCCATCGCCTCCGAGGACATCTATGCCGGCACCGACNNNATCGCCGCGGCCGGCATGGCGTTCATGCCCGGACCGCCGGACACCTATTACGAGATGTCGCATCGCCGGGTGAAAGGCCATCAGGAGCCCATCGAGCGCATGAAGAAGCACGGCATCCTGATCGACGGCGA